>NZ_JBNNXU010000015.1:0-142300 GCF_052873915.1 Photobacterium sp. DNB22_13_2 | reverse complement strand
CTACTACCATACCGTGGCCCTGTTGAGAACACTATCCAGGACATCATGGGTGGCGTACGTTCGACTTGTACCTACGTAGGCGCAGCGCAGCTTAAAGAGCTGACCAAGCGTACAACGTTTATCCGCGTGCAAGAGCAAGAAAATAACGTATTTGGTAAAGAATAACTGAGTATTCGTAAAGAGTAACTTGAGTTACTTTACAAAAATTTAAGTTAAATATCCCCAAAGGCCGCTGATAGCGGCCTTTTTTATCATCATCATTAAAATCTAACTTTCACATAATTAGTATTTTAAATACACCTTTGTGTTTTATACTACCCCCTTCTCTTTTTCTAATATCGAACGCCTTACTACAGGATAAGTAAGGTAACGGGTATCATCATGGCTATTTCACGTCGCGCATTCCTCAAAGCCTCCATTGCCACCGCTGTTGCGGCGACAGGCGGCTTAACCGTCTTTCATGCTTCAACCCGTTTCAATGACGCAGGTACCGTTATCATTCCCCATGCCAGCCATTGGGGGCCATTTAATGCCGTTGTCAAAGACGGCGTACTTATCGGCGTACAGCCTTTAGAAGAACTCGATGCCATGCCAACAGAGATGTTGACCGAGGGCATTATCAGCCGTGTATACGACAAAACACGGGTGCAGTATCCCATGGTCAGGCAGTCCTATTTAGCCGATCCTAAAGGCGATACTAAGCCTCATTTACGCGGTAAAGAGCCCTTTGTGCGGGTTAGTTGGGAAACCGCTCTCACCTTGGTAGCTGATGCTATCCAAACCACTGCACAAACTCATGGCAACCAAGCCATTTTCAGTAGCTCTTATGGCGGTTGGTCTCATGCCGGATTGATGCGACCGCAGGTGTTACAAGGACGCTTCTTTAATTTGATTGGTGGACAAAGCACCACAACAGGTGATTATTCCGGTGGCGCATCGCAAATCATTTTGCCACACGTGATTGGCGACATGGAGGTTTATTCACCACAAACCGCCTGGCCTATTATTGAAGAACACACAGAAGTTTTCGTCTTGATCGGCTGTGATCCTTGGAAAAACAACCGTATCGAATTTCGGGTTGCCGACCATCAAATGTATCCACATTGGAAACGCTTTGCTGATAATGGTATGCAGTTCATCTCGATTAATCCGCAACGTACCCGCACCGATGACGAATTAAATGCCGAGTGGGTAAAGATCGTTCCAAATACCGACACCGCATTATTCCTCGCCATGGCATACCATGCCTATACCCAAGGCTTGCATGACGCCGAGTACCTTGCCCGTTATACCGTAGGTGCTGATAAGTTCATCGACCATTTACTCGGTACGTACGACGGTATCGTAAAATCTCCAGATTGGGCAGCTGACATCACCGGTATGCCAGCAGAAAAAATCAGCCAAATGGCGGAACTATTCGCTCACCATAAAACTCAATTTGCCGCTGGCTGGTCACTACAACGGGCCGATCATGGCGAAATGACCCACTGGGCGATCATCAACTTCGCAGCCATGCTCGGTAAAATAGGTAAGCCTGGTGAAGGCGTAGGCTTCAGTTGGCACTACGGAAATGGCGGTATGCCGCAATCCGGCGGCACTATGCCTGTAGGGTTATCACAAGGCAAAAATCCGGTCAGCGCGAACTGCCCAGCATCCCGTATCTCCGACATGCTAAATCATCCGGGTACAACGTTTACCCGTGATGGTATCAAATATACCTATCCTGACGTTAAGCTGGTGTATAACGCAGGTAATAACCTCTTGTCTCACCAACAGAATACCAATGAACTTATTGCGGCACTCAATAAACAAGTAGAAACCTTTATCTGCCAAGACCCTTGGTGGTGTGCTTCTTCACGCTTCGCCGACATTGTTCTACCGGCCACCAGCACGCTTGAGCGAAACGATTTATCATCAGGCGGTACATACAGCAATGATAAAATCTACGCTATGCGCCAGGTGATTCAGCCTTACGGGGAGAGCTTGGATGATTATGAGATCTTCCGTCGATTATCTGAAATATTCGGCGTCGAAGAGAAATTCACCGACGGCCTTACCTACCCAGAAATATTAAAGCGTGCCTATAACACTTCTTCGGCCACTATGCCGTTTGAGGATTTTTGGCAGCAAGGCCATGCCCTAGTTGCCATTCCAGAAAGTGCCAATACATGGGTACGCCACGGTGACTTTTATAGCGATCCCGATCAATTCCCACTGCATACCACATCTGGGAAAATTGAGCTTTATTGCCAAGACATTGCCAATTTTGACGTCAAAGATTGTCCGCCGATGCCGACCTTCTTAACCCCGTTTGAATACTTGGGCAATGCGAAGAACAACCAAGTGCATGTTGTCAGCCCGCACCCGTACATGCGAGTACACTCGCAAATGGCCAACGCGAAAGTCCGTGAATACGAAGATGTACAAGGGCGTCAATATGTCCTGATCAACCAGCAAGATGCTGAACATCGGGGGATCCGTAGCGGTCAATTAGTCGAAATATTCAATGAACGCGGTCGTGTAATTGCAGGGGCGAAAGTATCAGACAAGATCATGCCAGGGGTGATCAGTTTGGAAGAAGGAGCGTGGCTGCAATTTGATAGCCAGGGGCGCTGTAACAGTGGCGCGATTAATGTGATCACCTCCAGCCAAGCATGCAGTGGTTTAAGCCAAGCCAACAGTGCCAATACTTGCCTGGCGTTCATTCAACGTTGTCGCGATCCTGAATCTAAAAACTTGGCATTTGAACCACCGCAAGTACTGACCAACAAAAACACATCATCCATTGTGGATGCTGATATCACCTTGGCCGTTGATGGAGCTGCCCATCAAACAGAACTGAGCCCAGGAGAAGCATTGTTCTATCAGCGCTGCACCCTGTGCCATTCTGCAAAAGATCCGCGCCAATACACCAAAGCACAGTGGCGTGGCATTACAAAAAGTATGTTCCCACGAGCAGGGCTTAATCCCGCAGAGCGAAAAGCGGTAATGGCCTTTCTCGATGACAACGCCAAAGATGCAACTCCAGAGTAACCCCCAGCGTACACAAGCCTCAGAATAAGCTTAGGCTGCACCTCGGTGTGGCCTTTTTCAAACTTTTGAGCAGTGGAAAAATAACCATCTGCGACTACAGTAATGTCTAGACCCACCACATATGGTTACGCCATATAAGCTGACATTATGAACTCCCACAGAGAACCACTTACCAGCCAAATTCAGGGACACGTCATATTACCTGATGACAGTGATTATGATGGAGCTCGCCAAGTATGGAATGCGATGATCGATAAGCGGCCTACTGCTATCATCAAATGCAGCAGTGCTGCTGATGTACTCACCGCACTAAACTACGCCAAAGACAAAAATATTGACATCACTGTCCGAGGCGCAGGGCATAACATCGCCGGTAACGCGATATGCGATAACGGGCTAATGATTGATCTTTCTGAAATGAAAGCGGTTACTGTCAACCCGCAAACTAAGCGCGCGCTTGTTCAACCCGGGGCTACCTTGGCTGACTTTGATGCTGCTGCGCAGCAACATGGCCTCGCGACACCTGTCGGTATCAATTCAACCACAGGTATTTCAGGGCTGACATTGGGCGGCGGTTTCGGTTGGCTGACCCGTAAATACGGTATGACTATCGACAATTTGGTTTCTGCCCAAGTCATTACTGCTGATGGTCAACAACTGACTGCATCAGCAGCTGAAAATAGCGATCTCTTTTGGGCTATCCGCGGTGGAGGCGGTAATTTTGGTATTGTGACCGAATTTGAATTTCAGCTCCATCCTGTAGGACCTGAAGTGCTTGCGGGGTTAATTGTCTTTCCATTCGACCAAGCTAAGCAGGTATTAGAGCAATACCGTGAATTTACCCAAACGGCTCCTGAGGATCTCAACGTCTGGGTTGTGATGCGCCAAGCCCCACCTCTGCCGTTCCTGCCAGAAGAAGTGCACGGTAAAGAGGTCATTGTTTTAGCGATTTTCTATGTTGGTGATTTGGTACAAGGGGAAGCTTTGCTCGAACCACTTCGCCAATTCGGTACCCCATACGGCGAGCATATCGGTGCACAACCTTATACTGCGTGGCAACAAGCCTTTGATCCGCTACTTACCGAAGGCATGCGTAACTATTGGAAGTCGCACAATTTTACTGAACTACATGACGACGCATTAGAATTGCTACTCCAATATGCCGGCAACCTCCCCTCTCCTCACTGTGAAATATTCATTGGCCAGCTCGCAGGAGCCGCCAACAGTGTTGCCTCAGATGCAATGGCCTACAGCAGCCGAGATGCCAAGTTTGTCCTCAATGTCCATGCACGATGGGAAACACCAGCTGAGGATGAAGCTTCTATCAATTGGGCTCGGGACTTCTTCAAAGCCACGACGCCTTATGCCTCTGCGGGTGCCTATGTAAACTTCATGACGGAAGAAGAAGGCGGACGCGTTTCTGATGCCTATGACAGTAATTATCAACGATTAGTCAAAATTAAACGCCAGTATGACCCTGATAACCTCTTTCACCATAATCAAAATATTAAGCCTTAACGCCATCACTCCGTAAACAAAAAAAGGTCACTTCAAGTGACCTTTGTTACTTACTCGACCTAGATCAAACTTCTGTTACTTAACAACGAGGTACTTGGAAGCAATGACTACACTTATAGTGAATTCATCATTGGAAGGGGAAGCTATATGGACTTCACACAAAAGATGAAGCTACGAGGTAAAGCCGAAGAAGATCTCTACTTTGCACAACAAGACAAAGACCTCATTGATGCTTTGCATGAAATGCAAGAAAACGGCGAAATCGATAGCTGGCATAAACCTGAGAAACATGGCAACTCACAGGCGTCGCAATAAATTTTACATTCAATCAACTTTTAGCGACGTGTGAGATGGTTTAGCAAAAGACAACCATCTGAAGTGCCTGAAAAGGTTAGTGCCTTTTCCTGTACTTGTTTAGACCTAATACAATTTACTCCCCATCCAATAAAGCGAGTGCCATTTATAGCACTCGCTTTGTGTTATCCGGTAGGCACACCTTGAAAGGCTATGCGTCCTTGTCGGTTACTGTATACAGCTCTGGCATGAACAGCGCAGGATTGTTTTCTGCCATTGCTTCATACACTGCCCACTTTGACAGCGCTGTATTTTGTGAACGTTCAAACAATTCATCCGCATGCTCACGGTTAGTTCGGTATAAGTTCTTGAATCGGTTTTCTCCTTTCATGAACTCTTCTTTGGCAATAGAAGGCCGCAACTGATCTAGCATGAATGGGTTAATCCCCTCTTCACGCAGCACTGGGTTATAGCGGAACAATCTCCAGTGGCCTGACGCCACAGCTTTCTTCGCTTGTTGTCGTGCTAAAGACAAATCAAAGCCATGAGCAACACATGGACTGTACGACAGAATCAATGATGGGCCATCATAAGCATCGGCTTCACGCAGCGCTTGCAGGGCTTGTTGGGGGTTTGCGTTCAAGCATATTTGCGCGACGTACACATTTCCGTATGAAATGGCTTGAAGCGCGAGCTCTTTACGGTGCGTTTCTTTACCACCTGCAGCGAATTTCGCCGTTGCAGCTAGCGGGGTTGCTTTAGAAGCCTGCCCCCCGGTGTTTGAATACACTTCGGTATCCATTACCAATATGTTGATGTTTCGGCCTGAACCCATGGCATGATCGAGACCGTGTGCGTCGATATCATACGCCCAACCATCACCACCCATGATCCAGATGGAACGCTTGATTAGAGAATCAATGGAAGCATCAAGTAAGCCCGCCTTTGGCTGACCTTTAATGCGCTCTCGAATGGTATCAATACGATTTCGCTGGATCCGACAATCCACTTCCGTATCTTGCGTCGCTGTTAGCGTCGCTTGTACAAGCTCTTTACCAATGACGTCTTCCATTTCCAGCATCAATCGGGTTGCTTGGTGCATTTGATGGTCAACGGAAATACGGTAACCCAAACCAAACTCTGCGTTATCTTCGAAGAGTGAGTTCGACCACGCAGGCCCTAAGCCGTTTTCACCTGAGGTCCATGGCGTTGTTGGCATATTACCGCCATAAATTGATGAACAGCCAGTTGCGTTGGCGACCATCATGCGCTCACCGAACAGTTGGCTAATCGTTTTCACGACTGCAGTCTCACCACAACCGGCACATGATGCTGGGAACTGGAAGTGAGGTGGCAAGAACTGCACACCTTTCACCGTTGAGTAATCAACCTGCTCTAGAGGAAGCTGAGGCAGTGCATCGAAAAAATCTACATTTGGTTTTTGCTCTTCCCACTGTGGTGCCGCTGCAACCATGTTAATCGCTTTACGCTCTGGGTGGGTTGGGTGGCGGGATGGGCATGCATCAACACAAAGCGTACAGCCCATACAGTCTTCTGCGTAGACCTGAATGGTATAGGCCATATCAGGAAAGCCTCGTGCGGCAACATCGGCATGCTTGAAGTTCTCAGGAGCATTTTCCAATTCAGACTTGTTGTACAACTTGGCGCGAATGGTGGCGTGCGGGCAGATGAATGAACAGTTACCACACTGAATACACAGCTCAGGATCCCAACTTGGTACACTGATAGCCTGACGGTGTTTGTCAAAGGCAGTTGTACCAGCAGGGAAAGTACCGTCTGCAGGAATCACTGATACGGGTATCAAGTCCCCGCGCATCGCCATGACTTCCTTGGTGACTTTCTGCAGGAACTCGGGCTGTTCCTTACCAATGGTTTCACGCATACCGATGGCTGATGTCGCTGACTCAGGAATAACCACTTTTTTCGTTGCCGATACCGCTAGGTCAACAGCATTCCAGTTCATCTCGACAATATCCATACCCTTACGCGAGTAGGCAACGTCAATCGAGTGCTTAATTTCTTTAATCGCCCGATCTTGATCGAAAATGTTTGCCAACATAAAGAAGCCGGTCTGCATAATAGTGTTTATGCGCTTGCCCATCTTAGCTTCAGAAGCAACCTTAAACGCGTCCAATACAAACAAGGATAATTCCTTATCTATGATGGTTTGCTGAACGTGTTTAGGTAAGTGTTTCCATACTTCTACGGCACTATATGGAGCATTGAGGAGCACAGTGGCCCCCTCTTCTGCACACTCCAAACATTCAAATTTGGTCAAAAAGTTAAATTGGTTAATACCAATAAATGACGCTGATTCAATAAGCCATGGTGCTTCAATGGGCGCATCACCGAACCGTAGATGTGATACGGTTCGAGAGCCTGCTTTTTTAGAATCGTAATCGTAATATCCCTGCACGAATTTGCCGTCGATACCACCAATGATCTTGATCGTACTTTTGCTCGCACCAACGGTACCGTCTGACCCCCATCCATACAGTACAGCACGTACGGTATTTGCAGGCTCAAGTAAGTAGTTAGGATCAATCGTTAAGCTAGTACGGCTTACATCATCGTTAATTCCTACGGTAAATTGGCTTATTCGCGTTTCTGCCGTGGCATTTTCAAATGCAGCTTTAACCATCGCAGGCGTGAACTGCTTAGAAGATAATCCGTATCGGCCACCTGTCAGCTTCGGCATTTTTGCAAGATTACCAATGCTGATTTGTTGAACGATAGTACTCATCACATCGGTATACAAAGGCTCAGCAACAGCACCCGATGTTTTACAGCGATCCATGACAATCATGTTTTCACAGGTAACGGGCAATTGCTTCATGAAGTAATCCATCGCAAACGGACGGTAAAGATGTACTTCAATCATGCCGAGCTTAGCGCCTTTAGCATTAAGATCATCAATCGTGACACGGGCGGTTTCTGCGCCAGATCCCATAATCACCATGACTGTCGTTGCCTCTGGATCACCATGGTACCCGAATGGCTCGTACTGACGGCCAGTCAATGCCGCGAACTTGTTCATGGCTTTTTCTACAATACCGGGCACCGCTTCGTAATATGGGTTAACCGCTTCTCTCCCCTGGAAATAAATATCAGGGTTTTGTGCAGTACCACGAATGATGGGGTTTTCTGGCGATAATGCACGTTTGCGATGAGCAATAACAAATTCGTTATCTATCATGTCTTGGATAACGTTGTCAGATACAACATTGATCTTGTTAACTTCATGTGATGTTCGAAAGCCATCAAAGAAGTGCATGAAGGGAATACGAGACTCTAGCGTAGCCGCCTGAGCAATCAATGCATTATCGTGCGATTGCTGAACTGAGCTTGATGCCAACATAGCGAAGCCTGTTTGGTTACAAGCCATAACATCTTGATGATCCCCGAAGATGGATAATGCACTTGTTGCCAGAGAACGCGCCGCAATATGAAAGACACTTGGCGTTAATTCACCGGCAATCCTATACATATTAGGGATCATTAACATCAAACCTTGTGAAGCGGTGAAGGTTGTTGTTAGAGCACCGGTTTGCAATGAGCCATGCGTAGCACCCGCCGCCCCGCCTTCGGATTGCATTTCAATAACATTAGGCACATCACCCCAAATATTTTTAATATTCTCTGCCGAATATTGATCCGATAATTCAGCCATCGGTGATGATGGAGTGATAGGGAAAATAGCAGCGACTTCGTTAGTGCGGTATGCGTTATGTGTGACAGCAGTACAGCCATCCATTGTTTTAAAATTATCTGACATCTTTATACACCTTAACGAATTGTTGATTCTGTAACGCCGCAAGCAACAACTTCCATATCAATTGCATGACAAGGACATTGATTCATACAGGCTTGGCAACCCGTACATTTGTCATAATCGAATTTATAGCGGTTACCTTTACCCAGCTTGATGATTGCATCTTCAGGGCAAGCACCATAACAGCCATCACATTCAAAACAGTTACCGCAGCTATAACAACGCTGAGCTTCGTAAACCGCTTGATCTTGTGTCAGGCCTTGAACGACTTCGGTAAAGTCTTTAACTCGTTCAGCAACTTCAACTTCAGGAATTTCATTACGATCTGAATCGACCTGGTACCACAGTTGCAACATTTCATGCGTCACAACATCGTGCTTCTCATCTGAAATATATGTCCCACCACGTAACCATGCATCGATATTACGTGCCGCTTTTTTACCGTGACCGGTAGAGATAGTGACTGAACGATCTGAAGGCACCATGTCACCACCCGCAAAAATCCCTTCATACCCAGTCATCATATGTTCATTCACATTGACGGTATGATCAGAATTAGTCTTAACGTTTGGTACGTTTTCCAGCAGTTGGCTCTCAATATCTTGACCGATTGCCATCACCATCGCATCGGCGCTGAGTGTCTCAAATTGACCGGTTGGCTGAGCCACGCCATTAGCATCAAGCTCCATGATTTCCATCTTAAACTCAGTGCCACGGACTTCTTTTAGATTACGCATCCAATGAATTTTGACACCTTCAGCTTCCGCTTCTTCCGCCTCAAAGTCATGCGCAGTCATGTTGTTGCGATCAGAGAAGAAGATAACCATGGATTCTTCTGCACCAAGTCGCTTGGCAACACGCGCAGCATCCATTGCTGTATTACCACCACCGAGGACAGCAACCCGACGACCCAGTTTTACGGGTTCATTATTACCAACCGCATGAAGATAATTAGCGGCTTCCATCATTGGACCACAATCGACCATAGGAATATTAATTTGACGGCCTAATTGCGCACCAATGGCAAGGAAAACAGCATCAAACTCTCCCTCTTTTTTTTCTTCAACCACATCATCCACTTTGTGGTTTAAAGTGATTTTGACCCCCATTTCCTCGATACGTCTAACCTCTTGCGCAAGCACATCGCGTGGTAAACGATACTCAGGAATGCCGTAATTCATCATGCCGCCAGCGATTTCATTCGCATCACGAATTTCCACTTGGTGACCAGCAAGACATAAATGGTATGCAGTTGCTAAACCCGCCGGCCCCGCACCGATAATCAGCACTTTTTTGCCAGATTCTTTACTTCCCGTTGGGTATGCCCAGTTTTGATCGATGGCTAAATCACCCAACATTCTTTCTACTTGTTGAATAGAAACGGCTGAGTCCACACTTGCACGGTTACAAGCTGATTCACAGGGGTGATAGCACACTCGGCCATGAATGGATGGCATTGGCTGGTTAATCACTAATTTCTGCCAAGCTTTCTTGAATTCCTTATCTCTTACTAATGACAAAAATCCTTGGATGTCATTACCTGTTGGACAACCTTGATTACAAGGCGGTAAGTAATCTTTATATACCGGACGATGGCTTTGCTTTGGCCCCGTACCTGTTAAATTAAATAAAGAGGAGTTTCTCACAGCTTGCTTGGATGACATATCTGACCCTTATGCACTTACAGGCTTTAAATATTCACCACCTCTTCTTTGATCGAAAAAATCAAGCAAATAAAACTTCAAAGCTTTAGGTGACAAACACTTAATCTGTAGGTGGTATTTCATAGTGGACAACTTGCTATTATTAAAACAAGTTCAGCTTCTTTCAATAAACAATTTTTTATTGACGATTACACTTAATCTATCACTTAGGTGAGATTGATAAAATTAAATATAATCTACCAGTACGTTAATTAAACATTAACTTAACAATCAGATATCAAGAGAATAAAAATAAATTTTAATATTCATGATGTTACAGTAAAAAACCATTGAGAATGGCTATCACTAACAAATAAAAAAGGGAAATTACATATTAAAACCCACATATATAACAGCGATAGTCGCAAACACCTGAACATTTTATCCTGGGAATAAACATACTGTTTAAAACATATCTCGACCACTTCTTCAATATATGCTCTAAATCAAAAACACACTCAACAATATAATTAATTTAAACAATATAATTAAATGATTTAACCTCAATAAATATCAGATACTTAGTTTATAAGTAGTAACATATCTCTAAGTCACATTGACTAACACTGTATTGCAACCAGTAAACTCGTCACTTGGATAAACTCATATAAATAGAAGTCCATATTTGTCCATTCGAAGCTTCAAAGCCAGGCTCTTGCTTATCAATAACAAACCCCAAGGATTCATAGCATAGGCGAGCTCTTTCATTGTGCTCAAAAACAGTTAGTTTTATCTGATCGGCTCCAAAGTGTTGCCATGCTAAATCAATTGCAAGCTCAAGCATCTTTTTTCCGTAACCCATACCACGGCCTGACACTTCACCAATCAAAACACGACATACACGATACGTCGTTTCAGACTCACGAAACAGCTCGACATACCCTACTCGTTCACCTTCATCACACAACATCATGGCAGTTACTTCGTCACACTGCAGGTGAGATAAGAGTTGCGGTTTATCAAGTGGAAATATAAACCTGTTTCCACCCCATAAATGATTGAATTCTGCTGTTGGTACCCAGCTTATCAATAAATCAAAATCTGCTTCGGTAAATGCAGTTAGTCTGATCACTTGTCCCTCCTTGGATGTGCTAAGAGCTAAGTTACTTCTAGCATGTTTTTATTGAGTAATGAATATGGTAATGGATGGTGACTTTAGTTAAGGCTCCAACCCAACATCTTTATTCCCAACCAACGTCCTAAAACATTTATGTATCCCGCCAGTTACGTTAAACTTCACAGCAACTGACAATCAATGAGTTGTCCTAAATGTCTCGCAACGGCTTAAAAATCTGAAAACCGTTGCCTATTTATTAATGGATGACTGATTTCGGTGTACTCTATGTTTTAGTGCTTCAGCACAACAGAGTATGTACCGAGCAATGAAGAGTTAACAATCAATGAGCAACGCAATCCAGTGGTTCCCGGGTCACATGCACAAGGCCCGCAAAGAAATTGAAGAAGTCCTGCCGAAAGTAGATGTGATCATCGAAGTACTTGATGCCCGCATTCCATTCAGTAGCGAAAATCCACTGATTAAAACCTTCCGCGAGAAAAACAATAAGCCGGTTGTTAAGGTTCTGAACAAGCGTGATCTTGCTGATCCTGAAATGACACAGCTATGGATTGATCACCTAGAGAAAGAGCAAGGTGTTAAGGCACTGGCTATCACTACTGAAAATGTCAACGAAGTCCACAAGATCATGGAGCTTTGCCGCAAACTCGCACCGCACCGTGAAGATATGGGCAAAAACATTCGTACCATGATCATGGGTATTCCGAATGTGGGTAAATCCACCATCATCAACGCCCTTGCTGGCCGTACCGTTGCCATCACAGGTAATCAGCCAGCAGTGACCCGCCAGCAACAGCGCATCAACTTACAAAATGGTATAGTGCTGTCTGACACTCCGGGGATCCTGTGGCCAAAAGTTGAAAACCCACACAGTGGTTTCCGTCTGGCGGCAACTGGCGCGGTTAAAGACACCGCCATGGACTACATTGATGTTGCCTTCTTCACTATTGAATACCTCATCAAAGCATACCCTGACCTGATCAAGGCACGTTATGACCTTGATGAAGACGAAGTTTCTGATAGTGAAATCGAGCTAATGGAAGCCATTGGCCGTAAACGTGGCTGTTTGAGATCTGGCGGACGCGTCGATCTTCACAAAGCCTCTGAAATCCTAATCAATGAACTGCGTAACGGCACACTCGGCCAAATCACAATGGAACGTCCTGAAATGATCACTCAGGAGTTGATTAACGTAGAGATTGAAGCCGAGAAAAAAGCAGAAGAAAAAGCAAAGAAAAAAGAAGAACGCCGTAAGCGCTATCTGAAAAACAAGCGTTAATATATAGCCTTTCTGCTTCAAGGCCCTCATCGATGGATTCGTATGAGGGCTTTTTCTTTTCCTGCTATACCAGTATCTCCCCCTCATCTCGCACACTGGTTGCGGTATAGAGCAAAAAGTTAGAAAATAGCGATCATTCGATTTACGGTGAAACTTTTCCGACCTCTCACGGTCTGAATGACATTGTAAGTTCCCTCTTTGCCAAAGTGGCAAAGTGGCAAAGTGACCATAGAATCAATTTCTTACTGAGATCGTTAATGAGCCAAGCGGTAAACCAAAGCCAAACAGCCAAATATACCTTGCTGTTAGTATTGGTCGTAATTTTTGTCTGTTCCGGGCAAAATTTCGGCTATACGACCGCGTGCGCTGTAAATGCTCAAACTTCCAGCCAAGTAAGCCAATCCGTCGACGCTACGTCAGCATCGAAGCAGGTGAATGATTCGACAGATCATAGTAAATGCTCACTTTCCGATCACTTATTGCAAATGCATCAGCACTCCGTTGAACATGCCATCGTTAGTTTGTTTACCGTTGTTCTGGCATTACTGATCTATGCTGCTGTCACCCAAGCAACCCCTATATTCACAGAGCCTATTCCCCCCACACGGCGACGTCACCTGACGTTGTGCGTGTTCCGAGAATAAAACAAAGCTAACCACGCTCATGCATTGCTTGAGATCGCTTTTGTTATTCTTGGAGTTATTACATTGAAAAATATGATTATTAAACGATTTTCCTTACTCACCTCTTTGATTGTTTTGGTGGGTAGCCTTTTCTCATTCTCAGCTTCAGCTATTGAGTATTCAACCGGTTGGTTACAAAATCCGGATCACCCTCCAGTCCAGCTTCGTTATATGCTGACAGGAGAACAAAACCCTGAAACAAAGACAGTCGAAGCCCTATTAGAAGTTAAACTAGACACTGATTGGAAAACCTACTGGCGTAGTCCGGGTGAAGGTGGTGTGGCCCCCTCTATCGATTGGTCACTGTCGAATAACCTTGGAAATATCGACTGGCATTGGCCGATGCCAAAGCGCTATGAGTTTCTCGGCGTCGAAACGCTTGGTTATAAGCACACCATCATCTTCCCGATGACGTTACATGTCGAAGATATGTCCAAGCCTGTTTTTCTATCAGGTATCTTAACCATGTCTTCCTGTACCAATATTTGTGTGCTGACTGATTACGAGATCACGCTGGATTTTAATCCCGCCGATCTCACTTCATCTGAGCAAGCAATGCACTTGTACAACCAAGGAATGAGTCGCGTACCCAAGGTGCAACCAAGTGTAGAGATCAAAGCACTATCGTGGGATAAAAACAAAAAACTGATGTCAGTTGTTGCCACCAATACCCTTGGCTGGAACCAACCTGACGTGTTTATCGACGGCGAATCTCAAAATGTTCAAGACGCATCATTCCTAAAACCAACCGTTCAGGTTGAAGGTAATACCCTAACAGCCCAGATGAAGGTCAGCAGTTGGTTCGGCGAGCCCAAACTGCTTGGTGAAACCCTAAATGTCACCATTAGCGATACTGATTTCTCTGTCGAAACCCAAGGCATCGCCAATGATATCCCTGTCACTATGGCAGCCAGTAGCAACAACCTGCTTGAGATCATCGGGATTGCCCTGTTAGGTGGCTTGATCCTCAATATTATGCCGTGTGTACTGCCTGTTCTCGGTATGAAACTGAGCAGCGTTATTGCTGCTGAAGGGCTTGAGAAGCGTCAAATCCGCATGCAGTTCCTATCCTCTGCGGCAGGTATCCTCACTTCATTCTGGCTGCTGGCAGGCTTCCTGATTGTCCTCAAGTTATCAGGCCAAGCTTTGGGCTGGGGAGTTCAGTTCCAAAGTCCGTACTTTATCGGTGCCATGGTGGTTATCACTGCCCTGTTTGCCGCTAATATGCTGGGTTTGTTCGAAATTCGTCTATCAAGCGGCACCAATACTTGGCTGGCAACAAAAGGTGATGATTCCTACGTAGGCCACTTTGTTCAGGGTATGTTTGCAACCCTACTCGCCACGCCATGCAGTGCACCTTTCCTCGGTACTGCCGTTGCTTTCGCGCTGGGTGCAGACGTGGTCACCTTGGTCGCTATCTTTACCGCGCTTGCAATCGGAATGGCCGCTCCTTGGTTAGTGATAGCCCTCTTCCCTCGACTAGCCCGACTACTGCCAAAGCCTGGCATGTGGATGGATAAGATCAAAACCCTGTTTGGTTTGATGATGTTGGCTACCAGCCTGTGGCTCCTAAGCTTGATGACGAACTTCTTTACCACAGCGGCCGTTATACTGGTGGGCGTATTGCTGGTCGTTGTGTTGCTATGGCGCTTGGGTAAAGTAAAAGGCCGTAAACCGGTTATTCTAGCCATGGCATTCATCATCGTCGGCACGGGTGGCGGGCTGATCGCTGGCAGCATGACAGCCGATAACTGGGCAACACCACTACCACAAGATCATGCTTGGCAGCCGCTCAATATTGAAGCTATCCAGCAGCAAGTTAGCCAAGGCAAAACCGTCTTTGTCGACGTAACAGCAGATTGGTGTATTACTTGTAAGGTCAATAAAGTCAGTGTCCTGCTACAAGACCCGGTCTATTCAGCCCTTGAACAAGACAATATCGTATTAATGAAAGGAGATTGGACCAAGCCATCTGACTACGTCACTGGATTCCTACGCGCCCATGGCCGCTTTGGCGTTCCGTTTAACATTGTCTATGGCCCTAAGGCACCAATGGGAATCGCACTCCCGGTGATTCTAACCAATAACGATGTTATCAACGCACTAGAAGCGGCAAGTGGCAAAGGAGCTGAGTAATGGCTTCACATTCATCCACTGAAGGCAAAACCAAACCCTCGAAGTTTGCACGTTTTTTCAAAGAGGCTATCTTGATGCTGCTGGTTTTGATCGCAGTAACAACCGGTCTTGATATATGGCGTAGCCAAAGTATGCCGCAAGGCACTATCCCGGCTCTGGTCGCACAATCGACCAAAGGGGAAAAGATCGACCTGATTGCCCGCAGTCATAAAAAATCCGTGATAGTGTACTTCTGGGGTACATGGTGCAGTGTATGCCGTTTCGTAAGCCCAACCATAAATTGGCTTGATGGAGACTACGATGTAGTGTCAATTGCGGTTAATTCTGGCGATAACCGTCGAGTCAATGGTTACCTTGACTACCATGATTATGGTTTTACCACCATCAACGACAGTAATGGTTCGCTAATGAAAGAATGGGGAGTCTCAGCAGTACCTTCTATCTTCATCATCAAAGATGGTCAGGTATCGTCAGTGACCACAGGCTTTAGCACACCACCGGGTCTATGGCTCAGAATGCAAATGGCACTCTGACTCCCCCCTCACCTAACAAGCAGCCCAGTCTAAGACTGGGCTGTATTTTATCAAAGGACATCCATCTTTAGTGCAGAGAAGTACTACCTACTCCCATTCCCAATGTCTACCTTCATGGCCATCTGAAAACATCATTCTATATCCGCTAATGTTTCTATGAGGGATATTCTGCATAATCTTGTGAAACTGTTTAGCGTCAACATGGATCAGATTTTCATGATCCCCAGATTCTATAAACAGTTCATCTTGATCAAATAACATTTCATCGACCAACATATCAATCTGATAGGGTTGGCCTATTGATGGGATCGCGCCGGGTTCACAATCTTGAAAGATTGAAGTAAGTTCATGCTCACCAACAAGGAAAAATTGTTTCCCCATCATGCGATTGATCTTATCTATCATAACGCGGCGGTTTGAAGGAACGACAGCCATCAAGAACTCACCTTTCTGATCTTTTAGCAGCACAGCTTTTGCGACCTGTGATGTGGGTACATGGGCCGATATGGCCGAGCTAAATGACGTATCGGTATGCTTGTGCCGAGTCAAACTGAAATCGACATTGTGGCTGTTGAGGAATTGCCCTACTGTCAGTGCCATAGCCATCTGATCACCTCCTGATCATTCATCAAGCCACTTCCAGTAATTGAAAACGGGCTTGATGGAAACAGTGCCTACAGCCTCAGTATGGAAGGGGATGGCTAATTTCGCGAGCTCAACGCAGAACAAAAGACGTAAACATTTCCACACAGGCTAGAGCTTGGTCATCCTGACTTATTAATCACTCGCCTAGCTTGCCAGTAGGTACTCCGCCAATAGGGGTTTTTAAGGTTTGAAATCATCACGCCTTGTGACGTAGACGCATGAAGAAACCGGGACTCACCAAGGTAAATACCAACATGGCGTAAGTTTCGCCCGGTCTTGAAGAAAACAAGATCGCCCTCTTTCAGCTCCGTAATGTCAACCCACTTACCTTGCCTGACCTGCTCGCCTGTGGTTCGTGGCAGTTTCTGCTGGAAAACTTCTGCAAGACCGACTTGTACAAATGCAGAACAATCAATGCCCGCCTTAGATGTTCCCCCCAAGCGGTAAGGTGTACCACGCCAATGTTTGTAGACCAAATCAAGAGATGGCGACTGATGAATCGGTACATTCATCTCAACAAATTCGTAGCGAGGTGAGTTGGCCAATTGATCGTCAGATGACGAATCTTGCCCTGCAGAGTCGGGTGATGATGAACATCCCGAAAGCAAAATTGTCAAAGCCACTGACGGTAACAACTTTTTCACTGCAGCCAGCTCCTTTCCTATGTCAGTGATGCCTGACTATGAATTTTTTGTGGTAATAATCTACTAGAGTAGTCAATTACTGGAACTACGGGAACATTATTCTATGTTCACTATGAAAATTTGACATAACTGATGATAAAGACAGCAAAAGTGATTTAAAGCATAAATTCAGGCAAAAAAATGGCTGACAATTGTCAGCCAACAAAACTCCACACAACAGAAGAGATAGATACGATGCGCTCACCCAACCAAGGAGAGCATACTGCATCTATCGATATTATTTATCGCTTTATTTCAGTAAGTTATCCATTAATTTATATCTAAACCCGACACAATTGCGAGCAACTTCACGATACCAGCCCCTTTCAAGCACTAATTGGTCAATTAATTACTTTTTTAGCTATACACTTGTTTTTTAATGAGGAAGTCATCAAAAAGAGTGTACTTCTCTCTCGCAGAGACTGAACAAAAATCAAACAATTGTTACACCTCATTAATTATTTGGATAAAACATGCGCTTATATGCTGGTCATACAACTAAAAAGATTTCATAATGCACACAGTTTTTCACTTAATCGCTAAGGAGTAAGCGTGCTTGCATTCTTCCGCATTTTCCTCGCGGCCATTTTCATTATTTTTACCACGCTGTTCGCTCTGGTTTACTGCACCTTGTTTAAACCTCGCGATCCTAAGCACGTACATTTTTTCTGTCGCTGGTTTAACCAACTTCATCGTATTGTTGGCGTTGAACTTATCCACCGCGGTCAAGAAAATATCGCAGACACACACAAAGCCGTTTATGTCTCTAACCATCAGAACGTGTTTGATTTCGTTTCCGACCCAGGTATGTTGCCACCCCGCGCTGTTTCGATTGGTAAAAAGAGCCTATTGTGGATCCCGTTTTTCGGTCAACTATATTGGATAACCGGTAACATATTGATTGATCGTGAAAACAAATCAAGCGCCCGCAATACAATCCAGCAGGTTGCCGATGCTATTCACAAACGTAACCTGTCGGTATGGATGTACCCTGAAGGAACCCGAAGTAAAGGGAGAGGATTGCTGCCATTTAAAACCGGGGCTTTTCGTATGGCGATTGAGGCCGGTGTACCTATCGTACCTATGTGCACAAGCTCTACTCACAACAAAATTTCCCTATCAAGCCGAGACAACGGCATTATTATTGCTGAAATGTTGGAGCCCATTGATGTGTCTGGTTACGAGCTTAAAGACGCCCGTGAACTGGCAGATCATTGCCACCGGCTAATGAAAGATAAAATTGCCGAGCTGGATGCTGAAGTTGCCCAATTAGAGCAAGCTCGCTCTAGTGATAACGTCAGTATCAGCTCATAGAGTAATACCAAATAAACCAAACAGGCTTGCCGAGTGGCAAGCCTATTTTTTGTTTAAAGGACAACGGTTCCTACTTATCAATCAGCAAATCAAATCCGTTTTTTAACTGTTCACTTTGCAAGATGCGTCCATGTCCTAATCCCTCAGTGGCTATTAAAGTAACATGTTGGTTTTCACTCGCGAGCTCAGAGTAAGCATAAGAGGCAAACCGATCGTATTTGTCATGCACGATCACCGCTTTAGCTTTTCGACCATTTAAGCGATCAAGTGGGTTAATACTCTCTAGCGGATATTGATATTGCTCGGCAATATCACCAACCACATCATGGAATAGCTTCATCGAATACCCAGACTGTTCAACTGTCGAAACAAGATTTTCAGTATAATTGAGTACAGGAGCCACCAGCAGCACAGGCTTATCTTGCAATAATGGATGTCGGCTCTCCAACACCATCGCACCGCCCATGCTATGAGCGACAACGCCGGCAATTGATTCCTGCTGGGCTAAAATACTGTCAAAAGCAGCAACAAAGCCCGGTAAATGACCAAACTGGCCTTCACTCTCACCGTGAGCCGGATTATCGAACGCTAACGCCTTGTAACCGGAATCAGCAATATGTTCCATTAACGAATAAAATTGCCGAGCAGAGCCAGACCAACCATGACCCAATACCCATGTCGGGCCTTCTCCCAGGCTGTATGTCATCATGACTCCTTCTGACGTTGTAACAGGGTCTCGTAGCAATCTAGCAGGCTCATCAACCTTTTTTTTACTCCTCACAGGTGTCAACAACACCTTTCTAGCGGCACGTTTGGCATGCTCAGGGGCAATACGGTGATGTAGGCTAGTTGTCAGGTTGATTAGCTTCCTACGTACATCAAAGCCTTTTTTTTTCTTAAAATATATTTTGCTGCTCATTACTTCCCCACCCTCAAATAGAACGACCGTGCTTTTATTTTCAAGTCAGACTATAAATGTTTGTGCTAAAAGAGAAACTACGTGCGCCATTGAACAAACAGTGTATCCACTCCTTGCCAAAAACGCTGATGATCATCTGTTTCCAACTCCATGCTAAGAAACAAGTGACTACTTAGGTAAACCCCATATATCTGGTAGACACACTGCCAGCTGTCCAAGTCTACAACGAACTCGCCTTGCAGCTTTCCTTGCTCAAGCTGTCGATAAAGGAAATCTAGCCAACGCTTTGTCACCGCTTTGAGTCTTAGCTGAACAGACTGCTCTTTATCACCGTGCTCAGTCCATGCATCAAGAAACATGCAACTCCCCTGAAAGGAGCGATTCCACGCTAACCAATTTGTCAGCAACAACCTTAGTTTCTGCTCAATTGACTCAGAAGATTGTAATCTCGCCGGTTGAATCACACGCTCAACAAATAGCTCTCCGGCGAAGTCCAGCACAGCAATCTGTAGGTTTTCACGTGAGTTAAAATGCGAAAACAAGCCACTTTTAGACATGCCTGACGCTTTAGCAAGCTGGCCAATTGTTAAGCTATCCAGCCCCTCTCGGCTCGCCAGAGAAAACGCAGTATTCAATATATGCTGCCGGGTGACTTCTTTTTTACTCATTGACTGCGAATCCATTTCTCACGACATCTCTTTACTGATGTAACCAATTGGTTCTCTCTGCTGTTTTTAGCACGATCGTACTTTTGATGAAAGTTATATTTCACAACAACCTGATGTTATGTTCAACACTGGTTAGATAATCACAATCAAAACCGATCGTTAACGTTCGGCGAAACGGAATAAACTATCTATGTGAATCGGACAGCTCCCAATCTGATGAACCATATCTTCAGCTTGCTTGAGTGAATCGTAACTACAAGGGATCCCGTAACTGTCGGTTATAGGATATACATTACCCTCATTATCAATAAAGTTCACACTCCAACCTGCACTGAGATAGTCATGTACCAAACGAGCTTCAACTATTGCATTATCTGCCATCAGCTGGCGGCACTCTGAAAGGATCATAGTCTCCTCCTAACAGCAAGAGCCCCACATATCAATCCCGACCACTCATGGCTTAGCGGGGAACCCTGCCTCATCGAATGTTCAGTAAAAGTATAGCAAGGGTACAAAAAAGGCTACCAAAAGGTAGCCTTAGAAGTCATTACTGAGTTGGACGATTATAGGTACATCTTCGCCACATCAGAAGGTTCAGATTCTGAACCCTCAAGTTGAACTGTCCAGTTCAAGCCAACCAGAACACCGTCTTCTGACAGCGTGATCATCCAGTCTTCAACAAAAACATCTAGCGGGATCTTCACCGCTGTGAACTCAGCCCACTCGTCAACACAATGAACGACTGCATCGGCTTCATTTGACCAAAATGGCATTACTTCAGATTCTTCGAACTCACTAGAGTCAATAGAAAGCCAGTCACCTTCTTCGTTACAAAGTCCCCATACTTGCTGAGTATCTTTGGTTTCTTCAACAAACAGATCGCAATTTGCCTTAATATCTGTGGTTAACTTAGTCATTCTATTCTCTCTTATACATGTTAATGTCCAAGCTGCTTGAACATAACATCGGTAACTTGATGTTGAGTAATAATACCAGAATTTCATGACAGAAGATGTACAATTTATTGCTATAACCGTTGCTAACTGCATCAGATTATTGCCAGTTTGGCGCTGGGATCGAGAATTAAAGATAGATAGCTATACTTGTTTAGATGACCGGAACAACAACACCTAACCGGTAGTATAAGAGGGCAATACATGGCAACCGTTGACTGGCTATCAAACCTTAGCAATCAGACTATTTTGAATCCTCGCTCGCACCTGATAGAAGCACACGAATATATCGGCGAGCATGGAGAAAGAAAGGTCGCGGTTGACTGTGCTTGTGGCAGCGGCCGGGACACACTTTACCTGCTTGAGCAAGGCTACCATGTCTACGCCTTTGATAACGATCGCCCTCGCTTGAAAACACTTTCAGAGCACCCGCTATTGGGCGCGCACCCAGACCTTGACATTAAAATCAGCAGTTTTGCCGACTATGAGTTTCCCCGAGCAAACCTGATCAATGCCAGCGCCTGCCTGTTTTTCTGTACTCCTCATGATTTTAATATTCTTTGGAGAAACATATCTAACAGCCTAAAAGTAAATGGTATTTTTTGCGGGCACTTCTTAGGTAAGGAAACTTTAGAACCCAATGAAAAGTTACCAATCCTCACCCATAGTCAATTCGAACTCGAACAGTTATTGGCCGACTTTTACATTATTTCATGGAAGAAGCGGCAAGAGTATTCAGCTAATCTCACTGGAAAAAAACGACTATGGTTAATCCACACCATTATTGCAATGAAAAAATAGTAACTTAATATCAACCTTACACCCAATAAATTAACTTAAAATCATTCACCCAAAAAATAGTTAAAAACCCAGCAAAGAATGTTCATTTTTTGTTCTTATTTTGCGTAATCTATGCCAGAATAACAAATCTTCAAAAGGTTTCACCTACGCTTTCTGCCGTATAAATCGACTCTCAATCAATACTTTGATTCGAGAGGTTTGGGGATTCTGTCTTTTATATACTTTATGTAGGTTAACTTGTATGCACACTCAGCGTGCCGGAAATGCTCTTGCTGCATTTTCCTTTGTGCTATGGGGGGTCCTCCCCCTCTATTATCAATTTCTTCCAAGAGCAGACATTAATGAACTGCTGGCGATGAGGATTATTTTTTCCATCCCCTTTATGCTGCTAGTTATGGTTCTGTTGCGTCGACCGCAGCTAAACATCACACTACTTTGGCAAGATAAGCGGTCCTTTGTAATGACTGCCATTGCTGGGTTAGTCATGTGCGTATCATGGTATGCCTTCACATGGGCAATGACCCATGATCAAGTGCTTGCCGCCAGCTTAGGGTTTTTCATCAACCCATTATTTGCCATTGCCTTGGGCGTATTTTTCCTCAAGGAAAATCTTAGTAAAGCACAATCGGCGGCGGTAGTTTTGGGTATCGTCGGTATTGGCTACCAAGTATTCCATTACGGTGAGCTACCCTGGATTTCATTAATCATGGGGAGTTTCTTCGCCATTTATGGTTTGTGTAAAAAGTATATCCGCTACGATGCCCTCACCTCGGTAACACTTGAGGCGGTAATACTTGCTCCTTTTGCCTTGATGTACTTAACGTTTACCTACATCAACCAAACGTCAACAGCCCTGACAACCGATGTGACTACCTTACTGCTATATATGGGATCAGCACCGGTAACGCTAGCACCGTTAATTTTCTTCGCGCTCGCGATCAGCCGTACCAGTTTAACCATGGTTGGGTTAATGCAGTATATCGAACCCACATTGCAGTTTTTACTTGCAGTACTCCTATTTGGCGAAGTGTTCGACCAAGTCAAAGCCGTTAGCTTTGGGTTTATCTGGCTAGGGCTTGTGTTATGTAGCATTGAAGCATTCAGTCACTTTGCTTTGAAACGAATAAAAACATCATCGTAATGTCTCTATAAGCCACTGAAAAATCACATAACTCAGTGGCTTGCCTTAACTTGATATGATTACAATTGTATAACTATTTTTATTCGCCATACTGTATATATGGGATAATTAACAGGTGCGGTGCGGTATGGATACCCACGAAATATTCAACGATAGCTATGCTCGTTGTCAGCGGAACAACCAGTTCTTCTTCATTTTTTATCGCCACTTCTGGCAAAAAGAACAACGATTCAAAGATATCTTCCAAGGTGTGGATTTAGAGCGTCAAGTGCAGATGCTTAAGTTGTCTATATCAATGATAATGCTATCTTCTTCATCAATACAAGCCAGGGAAGCTATTCGTCGTTTTGGCAAAGCCCATGGCCCTGATGGCATTGGCGTTCAACCCAATGATTTTGAGATTTGGTTAGATTCACTCATCGAAACCGTTCAAATTTGCGATCCTAGATACAATGATGAGATTGCTGACGCTTGGCGAGAATGCTTCAAAGAAGGGATAGCTATAATGAAACAGGAATGTTTATAGAGAACGCACATGCCTCCTAATTATCGGCCAGACGATTCATCGACGTCAAACGCATCATCAACCAGTAAGCGTTCATGTTTTGACTGGCGATATATACTCCTCATCGTCATAGCACTGGTATTGGGGATACTGGCTATCTACTTCTCCCCTATCCGGCAAAGCCGAAACTTTTATGACTATGCTGACCAACGGTTACTATTAGGTATCCCCCACTTTTGGAATGTTGTCAGTAATCTGGGTTTTCTTTTTGTTGGTATAATTGGACTGAGGGAAAGCATACGTAACCGTTTAGTAATTAATCAATCACTCTCCTTTGTCTACCAATTATTTTTCATCAGCCTTATCGGTGCTTTTCTCGGTTCCAGCCTTTACCATTTGTCACCAGGCCCATTCACCTTAATGATAGACAGGCTCCCTATAACCATCGGCTTTATCTGCCTTTACTGTATTGTCATTGCCGAATACCTATCAACAACCCTAGGCAGATCGATGTTACTGCCTACGCTAGCATACGGGGTGCTCTCTGTTATTTATTGGTATATGACCGATGTCATTGATGGACGCGGTAATATGGCACCTTATGTGTTAGTGCAACTGTTACCTATAATACACATACCGTTGATTCTCTGGCTCTACCCGAACAGCCGTAACCCAACCCGGTATTACCTATATGCGCTAGGCTTGTATCTTCTGTGTAAACTGGCGGAATCAAATGACGAGGAAATATATCAACTAACCTCACAGGTAAGCGGTCATTTCCTGAAACATATTTTGGCTGCACTAGCGGGTTATTGTGTCTACCTAGGCTGGAGAGCGGATACAAAAAAGCCCCGTATCTAACGAGGCTCTATTTAGCACTGAATCGCAATTATTTTTCACCAATTCCGCGATGTTCTTTTTTCGCTAAGGTGATTTTTCCAAAGCCAAGCTTACGAAAGTGGCTATCACGAAAGTCCCTCATTGCCTTGCTGCCAGATGAAACCGCTTCAACTTGCTGCTCCATTCGCAAAAAATCGGTTAGATCAATTCCTTCTGCTGCTGCAACCGCCTCATGGATCGTACGGTACTGAGAGTATGAAAACGTCAGCGTTTTCTCTTGTTCTTTAAAGGTATAAATTATAGTGCGTGACATAACGCCTCCAACAGCAAAATCAAGAGTGGGAATTTACCCTACTTCAATTTCAGAAGAAACCTTTTTTCCGGTTTGACTGCTATGTGTCGGTACAATATGTTCGGCCAAAATTTGTGCTTTGGTCATCGGTCGATAAAAAAAGAACCCTTGCACATACTGCACGCCTTTCTCATGGATAAAGTTTAGCTCTTCTGCCGTTTCGACACCTTCAACCACAATCTTTGCTTGAGTAATATGACCAAGTTGGACGACGACATCGAACAAACTTCGACCGCGCTCGGTATCTAGATTTTCAACAAGCGAGCGGTCTATTTTAATCTTGTCAAACTCAAAACGAGATAGATAGGCCAGTGAAGAATAGCCGGTACCAAAGTCATCCAAAGCAACAGAAACTCCCATAGCTTTAATATCTTGGATCACTTTAGCCGTTCGCACTTCATCATGAATCAACATGTCCTCGGTAATTTCAATTTCAACCTGATCATAGTCCAATGAGCTATTGTCTATCACCTGCTTGATTGACTTAACAAAGTCTTTTTGCAACATCGTTTCAGGTGAAACGTTTACCGATATTGTAAAATTTGGCGAATGAACCATTTCAGAGGCATCGGAAATGGCCGTTTCCAACACCCAAAAGTCCACATCGGAAAGAAGCCCTAATTGACCGAACGACTTTAAGAAAGTCGGCCCTTTTACTCGCCCTCTCACATCTTCATGGCGTATCAACGCCTCCAATGCCACGACTTCAGCACTTTGAATATCAACTTGAGGTTGATAGTGGAGCAAAAAAGAGCCACTATTTTGAAGCCGCTCAACTTCACGTTGAGCGTTAATATTATCTTGAATCGAGGGTATAAAACTGTTTAGTTTTGATTTTATCGGCACTTCATCCCCTTTAAAGAAGTGAGTGTGGAAGATAGATGAAACATCAACGCCCAGCGATCGCTGATCCATAACCTTGAAAAAAGGATAATAGATCGCGACACCCACAAAAATAAGAAATAGCTGGAATGCAGCTACCGAAACCGCACCACCTGATGCAACATATCCACTCATCACAGGCGGAATTAACCAACTATGTACTTCACTTAGAGGTGGAATCAATCCCAAAGATATAGTGCCATACGCCAACATAAAGCTAACAAGAGGCACGCACAAAAACGGGAGTATCATAATCGGATTGAATATGATGGGAATACCAAACAATATTGGCTCATTGATATTGAAAATAGTTAGAATAAGCGCAGCTCTCGCTAGCAGCCTATAGCCTTTGCTTTTTGAAAAAAACAGCATACATAATACAAGGCTTATGGTGTTACCACTTCCACCCATACCTGTAAAAAAGTCATAGAAATTCGTACTAATAATATTGAGATCTGTTCCGAAATTTTTCCAGTCGGCCATATTAGCAATACTAATATCGTATAAATCTGTTTTATACATATGAAGAATATTATGGCCATTAACACCAACACTCCATAACATTCCACGGATTAACTCATAAAGTAGACCATCATAGAATGAAGTTGGATCTAATTTAGGAAACACTATTTCCGGCTGAATAAATATTGCATATATAACAACAGAAAGATGAGAGCCAATAATTAATATTGCCAATGTAAGAACACACGTGACCATCATCTGTATAGATGTATCTGCAGCACTAATCAATTTATCAAAGCTACACAAACGAAGCTTATTAAGCTTCGATATAATAAAACAAGAAGCATATGCCGTCAGAAGGGAGACCACAAAATTATTCGGAAGGGCTATGACTGGTGAAATAAGGTCCCATTGCTGTGAAACAATAAAAAAAGAGGCGAGAGCACAAGAAATCGGTGCCGCTTTCGGTAACCGGAGCAATGATGAGTAATATGTGGCGAAGAATATATTGAGTAATAGCGGGAACATGTGCCCCGTCATCTCCCCGACGTAACCCAGAGTCACACTGATACTGTCGTAACCAAACTTCCCCATAAAAACAGAGAGCAAGTTAAAAAACGCCGCCACCAGCGATACAGGCAAAGCCATAATGAAAACATTGCTGATAGCAACTATAAAGGAATTAGTAGATAACTTTGAGAGTAAAAGAGGCAATGTATACTATCCAATTTATAAAACACTAAGCCGCACACACTTAGTCATAAATGTATGGTTATAACCTGACAAGCCGTTACTTTGTATCATATCAAATTAGATTTATAAGAACACTATAATTGCGCCATATATAGCTAATTATTATATTTTATGGTGAAAACATATCATTTAAACTAAAGAAAAAATAAAATTTCAGAATATTTAAAATTCTATGCATTTACCTCGGTTATGCCAAATAAAAAAGGACAATACCCAATAAACATCAATTCGATATTTATAAAGAGATAATTAGCACTACTATTAAAACAAAACACGGCGCAAATATATTATATAATTGAGAAGTAGAGAATTTTTGACTACCAAATGCAACATCAATCATTATGCATGCCTAAAAATCATATAATCGTAAACTAGCACTCTCTAAACAAACTGTTTTCCCAGAGTTATACACAGAAACAGTGGATAACCTTTCTAACCACACAATAATTTAACAACTTAAGCTCTTCTCAGGCAGCTACTGTCTAACAATATTGTAAATTACACCGTAACACTGATTGGATACTTACTTTTGGCCTTTTAGATAGTGGATAACCTGATTGCTACTTCCCCGCCATACTAATTCAGGATCATGCAGCTCTTTCTCGAATTTTCCATCAACGACAACGTCAACATAGTCCAGCACTGATTTCTGCTGCTCATCAAGCTCAGCTAGAAGGTAACCAGTCCACAACCAAATATCCTTACCGTTACATTCGGCCTGCACTCGTTTCACCAGTTTTAAAATAACTGGAACATTTGCAGGATGAAGTGGGTCACCGCCTGATAAGGACAAACCGCGTCGCTTAATCCTACTATCATTCAGATCTGCAATGATTTTGTCTTCCATATCCTGGCTATATACGTGCCCAGCATCCAAACGCCACGTACTCTGATTGTAGCAACCACGACATTGGTGCACACACCCAGATACAAACAAGGTACACCGCGTACCTGGACCATTGATAACATCAACAGGGTAATAGTTGTGATAATTCATTACTACTCCAAATAAAAAGTGCCGAATCATCGGCACTTTATGTCATTGTTCGGATAAACGTTTAGGTCTACATATGTTTCACGCGACGTTTAACTTCTTCCTGTTTACCAAAGTTAAACGGACGCGCATCAGGGCTACCTAGATACCCGCAGACTCGACGAGTAACCGAAACCTTAGAAGGGTTATGGTTACCACACTTCGGACAAGTAAAGCCTTTACTGGTACAGTCGAATTCGCCAGTAAAACCACATTCGTAACACTCATCAATAGGTGTATTGGTACCGTAGTATGGAACACGTGAGTAACTGTAGTCCCACACATTTTCAAGCGCTTCGACATTGTGTTGAATATTCGGATATTCGCCGTAACAAATGAAACCACCATTGGCAATTTCTGGGTAAGGCATCTCAAAGTCAATCTTGTCGTAAGGGTTCACCTGCTTCTCTACATCCAGGTGGAAGCTGTTAGTGTAGTAACCTTTGTCAGTTACCCCATCTACAACACCAAACTCTTTCGCGTCGATAGCACAGAAACGGCTACACAAGTTCTCACTTGGTGTGCTGTATAGGCTAAAGCCGTAACCCGTTTCATTTTTCCAAAGCTCAGTCGCATCTTTCAAACGTTTAACAATCGCGATGGCTTTATCACGCAGCGCATCGCTATCGTATACATGCGTATCATTGCCATATAGGGCGTTAATTGTTTCATGGATACCAATATAGCCCAGTGAAATCGATGCACGTCCATTTTTGAAGATTTCTGACACGTCGTCATCTGGCTTCAAACGAACACCACACGCACCTTCCATATACAAAATAGGAGCAACACGCGCTTTTACGCCTTCTAGGCGGCTGATGCGGGTTTCTAGCGCACGGCGCGCAAGTACCAATTTGTCATCCAGCATAGCGAAGAACTTAGCTTCATCACCTTTCGCCTTCAGTGCGATACGCGGTAAGTTCAGACTCACCACACCTATATTGTTACGGCCTTCGTGAATAAGCTCACCATTTTCTTCGTATGCACCTAGAAAGCTACGGCAACCCATTGGGGTTTTAAACGAGCCTGTCACTTCAACCACTTTGTCGTAGTTTAGGATATCTGGATACATACGCTTAGATGCACACTCAAGCGCCAACTTCTTGATATCGTAGTTTGCATCTTCCAGTTTGTGGTTAAGGCCGTCTTTAATAGCGAAGACTAATTTCGGGAAAACAGCTGTCTTGTGGTTTTTACCCAAGCCCGCAATACGGTTTTTCAGAATAGACGACTGGATCAAACGTGATTCCCATGATGTCCCTAAACCAAAACCAAACGTAACAAATGGCGTTTGACCGTTCGCGGTGTGCAGAGTGTTTACTTCATACTCAAGTGATTGGAATGCGTCGTAACACTCTTTTTCAGTACGTGCTTTAGCAAAGGCTTCTGGTTCTGGAATATCCCACTCGTTGGCAACTTGTAGGTGCTTTTCATAACTCACAGATACGTATGGAGCTAATACTTCGTCAATACGGTTGATCGTTGTACCACCATAAATATGGCTTGCTACCTGTGCGATGATCTGAGCTGTTACTGCTGTTGCCGTAGAAATTGACTTAGGTGTGTCAATTTCTGCATTACCCATTTTAAAGCCATGGGTCAGCATACCGTTCAAGTCGATCAGCATACAGTTAAACATTGGGAAGAAAGGTGAATAATCCAAATCATGGAAATGGATATCACCATCTTCGTGTGCTGAAACAATATCACGAGGTAGCAGGTGTTGCTTTGCGTAGTGTTTGGCCACAATACCAGCAAGTAGATCACGCTGAGTCGGGATCACCTTGCCATCTTTGTTTGCGTTCTCATTCAGAAGCGAAGCGTTGCTTTGATCAATCAAACCACGAATTTCGTTATTCAGGTGGCTCTTCTTTTCACGCGCAAGGTCACGGTCGTGGCGGTACTCAATATAAGCACGTGCAACTTCTTTGTGTGGACCATTCATCAGGTGATTTTCAACCGCATCCTGGATAGCGTGGATCTCCACCTGCTCCTGGTCAGCGAACTGGGACAGTACTTGCTCAGCAACTGACTCAGCATAGGTAGCATCCATTGCCTCTACAGATTCGGCAGCACCTAATACCGCTTCTTTAATACGCTTGGTATTAAACGGTACAAGGCAGCCATCACGCTTAATCACAACAGGGTTCACACAAGTCTCCTAAAAATGACAGTGTCACGAAAACCACTAAATATAGGGCTTACTAAATTGACCAATACAAGATGTGGTGTATTAAGCGAGAATTCAGGAACGGAAACATTGATCTATGTCAGTATTTTACCAAGAGCGTACACCTAACAACCGATGTTTTCGATGAGGTCTCAAAACTGACATTTTCATCCGTTTCATTGCAAAATTGTCAACTCATTTATTTATCCCTCGGTGCTGAAATCACTAAAAAAAAGCTTGAATATTTTTTAGAGCTTAAGTTCAAATCACCCTCTCGTGAAAGGTTGATTCAATTCTCCCAAAGGTGCTTTTTGTCGGTTATCTCCTCGACCTCTATACTCAAAAGCATCACTGTGAATGGGTACTTTATGCGAACTGCCTTACCTTTATTGTTCATCATTGGTGTACTGTTGTCCTCAACCTGCGGCGCATTCCAAATTACACCGCAGAAATACGAGAGATATACTGGTGATCTTCCTGTTATGGAGGAGAAGCGTGTTATCCGCGTACTTGTCGCCGCTGACTTAGGGTTTTACTACCTTGATCGGGGTCAGCCCAAAGGGCTAATCTCTGAAATGCTGAGATTGTTTGAACAATTTGTCTCAGAGAAAACCCAGAAAAAATACCGTATACAAATCATTCCCGTTCACCGGGATCAACTACTGCCCGCTTTGAACGCAGGCATCGGGGATCTTGTTACGGCTAACCTCACCATCACACCCAAACGTATGAAGCAGGTCGATTTTAGCCATCCGATACTGACTGATATTCAAGAATTATTTATTACCCATTCTACCCGGAGCCCCATAACTACTATCAAACAGCTCTCAAAAAAAAGCGTTTGGCTGCGGGCCAGTTCAAGTTATTACCAAAGCATCCGCCGAATAAATAAACGATTAAAAAAACTAGGAAAAGAACCTATGTATGTTCATTTTCTAGAAGAAACACTTCAGGATTTTGAGATGCTACAAATGGTTCAAGAAGGTATTATTCCCATGACCGTACTCGACTCACACAAAGCCGAGTTTTGGGATTTAGTTACTGATGATCTTCAAATACACTATGAGTACCCAATCCGCAAAAATAGCGCTATCGCTTGGAGTTTTCGCAAAGACAGCCCTGAATTTAAAGCCATTGTTGATGAGTTTGTGGAAAACAACCGCCGTGGTACGTTGAACGGAAACGTCTTATTCGATCGCTACCTCAACAGTAAAGCGTGGTTCCAAAAGGTCATGAGTCCCGATAACATCGATAAATTCAAAGAGCTTGAAAACCGCTTTATTCGATACGGCAATATGTATGACATCAACTGGCTGATCATCGCCGCCCAAGCCTATCAAGAATCAGGCTTTGACCAATCTAAGCGATCACACGCTGGTGCTATAGGCATTATGCAAGTACTTCCACAAACGGCTAGCGAGCCTTATATCAATATCCGTAACATCCAGAATATCGAAAACAATATCCACGCAGGGGTGAAGTACATGGACTTCATTCGCGAGAGATACGTCACTGATGATGACACTGATGAGCTCAACCAACTGTATTTCGCCCTGGCAAGTTACAATGCAGGGCCAAATAGAATACGACGCTTAAGAAAAGTTGCAGAAGAACGCGGCTATGATCCAACCAAATGGTTTAATAACGTAGAGGTGATTGTCAAAGAGGAAGTTGGCATGGAACCTATCACCTATGTCGGTAACATCAACCGTTACTTCACCATCTACAAGCAAATTTTCTCGCTGCAGAATGCAGCTGGACAGCGTATGGCAAGCTCCAACCGCCTACGTTTCAAGCTATCTCGATAATTTGGTTACGTTTTAATCAAGACAACCTCGAATACAACAGACGATGAGATCAACCTCTCGCTTTCATCACGTTGTCATTTAATGTCACTACTCTTACCAGTAAAACAAGATAATGCAGTTAAGGAAAACGCTGCTTGGGAATAACCTTGCTATAGGCCTCTGCTGTAGCACTCAACAAGGCATACATTTATGGATATATTGAACAATACAACAATTGTTGTACCGACCGATGAAGAGCTACTGGCCAACTGCCCAGATAGCCTGAACTTAAATGATGAAGAAGACGAGCTCGCCAACGAAATTATTGTTCTTTAACAGTAACCTACTCGAATTAAGCAATGAGCTAGCACTCGGCTAGCTCATCCTCACTAAAAGTACTATTCAGTGGTTATAAAATCAGGTCGAATTCTAGACATCAACACCATATCGATGTATTTACCCGCCTTGAACGTACTAAGCCGTTTGATCCCTTCTATCTCGAAACCCACTTTATTGTACAACGCACAGGCGACTTCATTATCTGCATGTACTTCCAACTCAAGGCGAACTAAATTAAGCCAGTTATCCGCTTGCTCAATAGCTTGCTTCATCAAGTAACGCCCTACCCCTTTGCCATGACAAGAAGGGTGAACCGCTATCGCCAAGAATGCCACATGTCTATCCCGAACCTTGTTGGTTAAAAATAGCGTGACATGCCCAACAACCTTTTCATCAACTTCAGCGACTAAAGTGTAGTTATCGGGGTTAACGAACAACTGCCCTACATTGTCAGAACTTAAAAAGGGCTTCTGGGAGGTATTTTCCGTCACCTCAGGTAGGCGATAAATATCGAACAAGTCACCGTTGTCCGATTTTTCATAATGTCTAATTGATATTTCCACTGGTATCCTTCCCTAGATATATCTTAGCTTCTGTCAAAATCGCTCTCTTTTGCAGCCAATTAATCCCTTCTCAAAGGGCGTATCACACTCTCAAGTCCTTCAATTTTCATTTCAAGGGCGAGTGCCATCAACAGCCCAAGCTCGCCTTCCGGAAAACCTTTTTTCTGGAACCACAGCAAATATTCTTCCGGCAGGTCAATAATGACCCGGCCAGCATATTTGCCAAAAGGCATCTTCACATTCGCAAGTTTTACGATTTTTTCTTTATCAAACACGATAGGCCTGTTTTCATTTCTTTAGAGGATGGAATAACCAGTAGCCTGAGCTTTACTCTGCCAACCATTGCGTCGCTGCAATGATGTCATCACCAGCGGTAACTTGAGCGACAAATTGGCTTCCCGGTTGTACCTTACCTACACCGGATGGTGTTCCTGTCATCACGATATCACCATCGTTCAGTGTCATGAAGGTTTGAATTTCTTTCAAAATGACATCTGGCGAATAGATCATCAATGAAACGGTGCCAGATTGCATCAATACATCATCAATGAAGAGGCGTAGCCCTAATTCACCACTCTCAGTGGATGGTAGAGACACAAACGAGCTAAACAATGCAGAACCATCAAAGGATTTACTGCGCTCCCAAGGCAATCCTTTTTGCTTTAATTTACTCTGTACACCACGCTTGGTAAGGTCGAGGCCTACCGCTACCGCATCGAATCTGCCATTGCGGTACAGAAATGATAACTCAGCTTCGTAGTGGACCTCGTCGCCGTTATGTGAAGCGAACAGCGTCTCTGAAATAGCAGAATTGGGCTTATTGAATAACACCATCTCATCAGGTATTTCATTTCCTAACTCATGAATATGAGCGACGTAATTACGCCCCACACACACGACTGTATTAGGGGTAACGGCTTGCTTATCGACGATAACTGTTTTCATTTCAATCCTTTTCAATGATCCTTAGTTATTGCAAAGTAACATCGATAAAAAAAGCCAGCAATGGCTGGCTTTGAAAAATTATTCGTTTTAAGTATTAGATTTATGTGCACAATAATCGATTTAACGACACTCTATTCAGACACAAACACTAAGTTCGCATTGACGGGAACAGTCAGCAATATAGAGTTAAGCTTGGCAATATCTTTGAGCTTTCCAATCCCCTCATCAAGACCAAAAGCCCCAGCTTGTATTTCCACAGGATTGATCGTTGAAACCAACAGACCACCATCATCAAGTCCAGTAACCTGAACGGTGGCGTTTAACGCCTCAGACTTGCCATGCAAATCGATCTTGAACTCAACATCCTGCACCACTGTTTGTCCTGATTTCAATCCACTGATAGCGTCGCTATCCACTTTGGCTTCGATGGTTGTCAGTGGGTATTGTTCTGTATCGAAGAGCTCTTTCTTCATTCGTTCATCACGGATCTGAATCTTGGTATCGACACTGGTTAGATCAATTGACAGCGACACCTCTCCTTTATCTGAAATAGAGCCACTTAGATTACGAAAACCATGTTGCTCCATCACACTATCATTCTTCACGGAAGAGAAACCCACAGAAGAATGAGTGCCATCTAACTTCCAACCCGCCCACGTATTCGTCGCTCCAAGCATAAGAGCAGCAGAGACACTGCTAAACATAACCGCTTTCTTCCAAGTTAACGCCATTGACTTCCCCTTCTCTGGTTATTTCTTTGAAATATCACTTAGAAAATATAGGTCAGTTCTTTACTTAGCGTTAATTGGCGGAAAGGTCACCCTTTCCCCTTCTGCAGTTAGAATCGCAATATCGACAGGTTTACCGTCAGCATCTAGCCTCACTTCTCCAATCGCACTTCGGTTGATCAAACGGTGGTTTCCAGGCAGATCTGGATCGCGCTTGAAGATCTTGAGGCGTTTTCGCTTGGTCAGTAAATTGAGTGGTGAACGTGGGCTGTACAATATGCGGTCCATAAAATCACAAACGCGAAGTAACGCATTCGGGAACTCATTTTTGATACCACTTGAAGTGATCTGGTAGATATTCGGGCTGCTATTACGGAAGCGAAGTTTAACGTCATACGCAAACGAATAGTGTACGTCACCAGATAGAATCACAAAGTTTGTTGGGGTTTTGGTATGAGTGAAGATACTGATGAGCGTGTTGGCCGAACCTGGGTGAGCCATCCAGTTTTCCGCATCAATCACTAATGGTTGCCCAAGCCACGTCATACCACGCTGTAAGGTTTCTATAAACTTCACCCCAAACATCGGCGCGGCAGATACAAGAATCACAGCAGGTTCATTTATCAATGACATCTGTAGTTCGCTAAGTGCTTCCCAGTCCATTAATCCTGATGGCTTGTTCATTTTCGACTCAGAGCGCCAACGGCGGGTGCGGGTATCTAACACCAACATTTTGGGTGAAGTGCTGATGGTGTAATGCCATTCTTCAAAACGATAAAGATAATCTATGAGGCTATCTTGGTTATCACTGGTCGGCTTAACGAAGTATGCTTCTACATGACTAAAAAAGGTCTCATCAAAGCTCTCAGGAGCATTCCCCCAGCCTTGGCATAACCAGTAACTGATTAAACCGTTTCCGATAATTCTCCGGGAAAAGTGATTATGGTAAGCTGCTTGTTCCCACCCTACCGTCAGGTTCCAATCATCGGTGACATCGTGATCATCAAAGATCATATAAGTAGGAATATGCGCCATTAAACGACGGACTTGGGGTAACCCCTCGATAAACTGATCAATTGTCGCTTTTTCATCAGCCCACAGTTTTTGCCATTTATCCTCAAGCGTATGCCCTTGCCACTGAAATAAGTTCTTTTCCAGCTTCGCATTATCGACGAACTGCCACAGTACAGGCGACCATACCAACAAATACATAGCATTGAACTCACTCAACGTGATGAGATGGTTACCTGACTCGCGGGAGCTAAATACCGGTGACTTACGCCTCAGCCAATTTGCGATGCTCGGAAATCGCTCAATGATTTCATGACCACTTTCAAGATACTGAGGTAACAGCTTATCCCTACCGTAAAAGTTATCAGCATGGCTAAATAATTCTTGCGTGTTAACGACCGGGGCTTTATCGAAACTTTCATCATAAAGGCCTAGCAAATGGATCACTTGCTGAATACTGTCTAACGTTGAGCCAGCCACGTGATCGGCATAGATCTGATCGCCACTCATCATCAGCAGCGATGGACGCTCCTCTATACTCTGGCCCGCAACTTTTGAATCCGCGGCTACTAGGCTGTCCTTGCTTGGATAATGCGGGTTACGGCAAGAACCATGCATCACATAGTCAGCTTGAGTTTTAATAATAAATGTCGGCCGTGACTCCCCGTCATAAAGTAGATCGGGGACTAATTCAGTCAGTAAGCCATCTTGGGTGTTGATTTGGTATTCCAGCGGAGTGTTAACAAGGAACTCTCCATAAAATGTCACCTGGAATATCCAAGCACATTCACCAATCCGAATGTGCTTTCCTTGTGAAAAATCTCCGTCAAAGAGCGCTGATTGCTCTGCATGATGATAGAGAGTAAAGGTGCCAGTAAGAGGGCGAGAAACGGCAAACCACAGCGTCAACTCCTGCGAAGTAGCCTTACGCAAAATCGGCCCGGCGAGGATAAGGGGCAGCATAGTTGATGAATGGGATTGTTCTGTGGTTAATGGCGATTCAACAGTCATAAGGCGAAGATACTCTTAACTTTTTATATTTACTTCTGGTATGACATTAACAGCAACAATTTGTTTAATAAAGTTATATACCCAAGTAACGTCAAGGGCGTTTGAGTATACCTAAAACATCTTGGCCAACTCGGTATACATCCACTCCATAACTTGGCCAATCCCCTTGTCCCTTCGCTTCACCGCACCCATTTCCACCATTAAAGGCTCCGGGATTTCTTCGGTTGACAGCTCAACAAGCTCATCCACATACCATTCTTCTTGTGCAACATGCTCGGGTACCAACGCCCAGCCGACTCCACGTATTACCATCGAGGAAATTAAGTAATAGCTATCAATATGCCAATAATTAGATGAAATTGGCTTCGCTTTTCCCACCCCCATACGATCGCGAATGACCAGCTGCCTATGTTGGGTAAGATCAGAAATTTTAGGTACTGGAATTGCAGCTAATGGATGCTCTCGTGAAACAATCAAAGCATGCTTAAACTGGCCGATTGACGTAAATTCCAAACTGTCAGGTAAGACATCCTGATGAAATAACACACCCAAATCGGCCTTCTCGGTTGCCACCCACTGAGAGATATCTTGCTGTGAGCCATTAATAATAGTCAGCTTTAACAATGGATAAACCGATGTTAAAGAAGCAAATAAGCTTTCAAAAGCTGTGATAGGCACAGCTTCATCAATCGCAACGGTAAACGTCGCTTCCTCACCTGATGAAACGGTCATAGCTCGTGCTGACATTCTCTCACACTGAGCGAGTACGGCCTGAGCTTCGATGTACATTTCTTCCCCTTCAGGGGTCAGAACCGGTAGACGGGCACTACGGTCAAATAACTCAAAACCTAAGTCCAACTCAAGATTGTTAATAGCAGTACTTACCCGTGACTGCGCCTTACCGATACGCCTGGCCGCTGCTGAAAACGAACCTTGCTGAACTGCGCACACAAATGCTTCAAGTTGATCTACCGTCCAATTCACGATTTTTCCTGCTATTCCTGTTAATGACTCTTTTATTCTATCCGAAAAGCGGATAGATACTAACTTCAATCAATCTTGATAGTGGTGATAATGGTATCAAAGTCATAGAAGCCAACGTTCCCCACGCAAGAGAAACTCATGCACGAGACATTCACGCAAGAAACACCAATAAACAATCAAAGTATCAGCAAAACCTTCTGGCGATACGCTGTTCCCTCCGTTGCCGCTATGCTGGTAAACGGCCTCTATCAAGTGATTGATGGTATTTTCGTCGGTCACTATATTGGCTTTGAGGGCTTAGCCGGTATCAATATGGCCTGGCCTGTAATTGGTCTTATTGCAGGCCTAGGGCTCCTTGTAGGCATGGGTACAGGCAGTTTAATCTCAATTTACAAAGGGGAAGGTAACCACAGCAAGGCGCAGCAGGCCCTATCAACCGGCCTTGGCCTTATCGCTATTGCCGGGCTATTAGTTATGGCACTGCTGAGCATGATTGCGCCATCACTGTTGATCGCGCAAGGTGCAACAGGCGCACCACTCGAAATGGGCAGTGCCTATATTGAAGTGTTTACGTGGGGAGCTGTGTTTACTATTGCCGCCGGAGCGCTTCCGATGTTGATTCGTAATGATGACAGCCCTAATTTCTCAACGGCCCTGATGATGGCTGGTGCAATTATAAATATCATCCTCGATTACATTTTCATTGCCCACCTAGATATGGGGCTAAGAGGCGCAGCAATTGCGACCATTATTGCCCAGATCTCTATCACCATCGTGGCGGTGGCGTATTTTTTTACGCACTACTCCAAGCTAAGGCTCAGCCTGAGTAACTTCAAGTTCAGCCTTGGTATTGCAACCAATGCAGTGAGTCTAGGGACGTCTAGCTTATTCATGTACGCGTATTTCAGCTTTATTGTTGCCATTCACAACAAGTTATTCATGGATTACGGCAGCGCTATTCACGTCGGCGCATTCGCGATTGTCGGCTACCTGATGACCATGTATTACCTGCTTGCCGAAGGTATTGCCAGTGGTATGCAGCCACCTGTTAGCTATTACTATGGTGCCGGACAAGGTAAGAAGATCCGGGCAACGCTTATTCTTGCAAGCAAAGTTGTGGTACTGACAGGGATCACCTCGGTAATTTTCTTAAACCTGTTCCCTAATACCTTAGTGAGCTTGTTTAATAATGGAGAGCTAGCCTTAGCCGTAGAAACAGTAAATGGCTTACGATTGCATTTGTTCGCAATGTTCCTTGATGGCTTTATTGCCCTTGCCTCTGTGTACTTTATGTCTGTTAATCAGGGGGGTAAGGCTTTAGCAATTTCAGCAGGTAACATGCTGGTGCAAATCCCTTTCTTATACTTCCTGCCACAGTGGCTTGGGGTGGATGGTGTTTGGTTATCGGTTCCTCTATCCAATATCCTATTAGCGGCGATTGTCGTGCCCTTGGTATGGAAAGACATTCAAAACAAGCAGCGCAATGATATTTCACTGCGTACTGTCACTGCCTAAGCGTCATTCGGGTTCCCCCAAAAGACGCTCAGAGCATTAGGCTAGTTGTGAAAAAGGTCGGTTAATCCCATCTCAAGTCTTACTGTTGAAGCGAACCAGTCAGGCTGTCCTCGTTGATAGCCTGCTCTGGTTTATGGCGAATAAAGAAAACAAGGGCAAGTAAAAATGTCAAACTCTCACCAATAGGTAATGCAATGACAAAGCGATTATCTTCAAAAACAAAAAACAATACGATTAGCAATGACGCAGGGAAAATCAGACTGCGGCATAGAGACACCACACCAGACTGAAACGGTAAGTGAATAGCCGTCAGGTAGCCTGATATGGTCATGTTGACACCAGCAAATATAAAGATAGGCCAAATGTAAAAAATGAATTCCGTTGCCATTGCCACGGTTGCTTGTGCACCTTGATTATCAAGGAACATGTAAATCAATGATTCGTTAAAATACAGTAAAACAAAAATAAATAACAAACTAACCGAGAACGTCATTGCGAAGGTTATGTTCAAGAACTGTTTTAACCTTTGTCTATTGTTCGCCCCAAAATTCTGACTTAGCATCACTTGTGCAGTATCAGAAATTGAAAAATAAACCATAAACCCAATCATCAATAAATAGTTTAGCACTGTGATAGCAGCGACACCCTCAATACCAGCACGTGAAATTAGCATCAAATTAAAAATAAATGCAATAATTCCACCAGAGATTTCATTAATGAATTCTGATAATCCATTGTATGCCGACTGTAATACTTCTGACCATTTTTTCTGGCGCAGTGAAAAACGCAATTTTCGCTTTCGGCTTAAAAAATATAATAATAGTGTTAGCAACGGAAATAATTGTGATAACCCGGTAGCCCAAGCAGCACCACTCAGTCCCCAATCGAATACGGCTATCAGTAGGTAATCGAGCGCTATGTTTAATATCGAACCAATAACCAAAGCAGTGGCGGCAAGGGAAGGAAAACCGTCAAGCCTAACAAAAAAATACAGAACAATCGTGATAAGCTGCGCTAAAAGAAAAGGTAGAATCACACGATAATACTGACTCATTAAAGGGATCAACTCCTCACCTGCACCCAGCAATCTGAACAAGAAAGATTCGAGCAGTAAACCGACGGTAATAATGACAACTGCATATACAACAACCGAGATAAGAATCTTACTGAATATCGCAGAAGCTGCTGTATTGTTCTTTTCCCCGAGATACTTCCCTGCCCTCACTGATCCGCCAATTGATAACATTAGCCCTACACCGAAAAGGACTGATAATATTGGAATGATCAGATTAACCGCTGCCAGTGCCGAGACCCCGACGAAGTTGCCGATGAAAATCCCATCGACAATGGAGGCTGAACTCATCGCAAGCATACCAACGACAGAGGGCATTAAATATTTTAGAAATGTAGTAAATATGGGGCCATCAATGGCACTATTTTGTTGTTCTGCTCGAGGAGACATGAAGCTCTCAGGTGGGTATTAAATGTGAAACGCACAATAACAAGAATTGATAGCGTACACTAGTAATCATTTGTTCAATGAAGAACAAACGATTATCTTAAAGCAGAATATAACTACCCCACTTTATATACTGCAATAAAATATAAATTACGTGTAACAATACAAGGAGAGGGGATCCGATACTTTCTTTCAGATCTCACATCCCCTATTTTTCAGTAAACATTGATCAGACTATACTGGCGTATGTTCTTTTATATCAGAAAACCACATGAGTATTAAAATATCCCTTTCTTCTTGATCTTCTGTACATGCGCCAGTCGTTCATTCAAATCGACTACCGGTGATGGGTTGTCAGACGGTTCATCCTGACGAGTCGTACTTCTTTGCGATAGCGTACGGAGCAATGCCGTTTGCGCTATTAGTTGATTTTTCAATTCAGCAATCTGATGTGATTGAGAGTCAATCATTGCTACGAGCTTTGCATTCTGATCGTTAAGTAGGTCAATACTGCCAATTACTGCGTCATCTTTACCTTCTGCCTCAACACTATCCGTGCGTCGTTCCGATGAAGATATGTACTCTCGTGTCAGTTTAGCTTCGGATTTCACTTGCTCGCTAATCGACGCTTTTAAAGCCTCAAATAGTGCAATTTGCGCTTCTTGGTTAGACTCTTGCGGTGAGTTCTTTACTAAAAAGCCCAAACCTTGCAGTGTGTTTTCCAGCGATAATTCTGATACCTGAGATTCTGTTACCTGTAAACTCAACTGTTGTGACAGTTCAGGACTTAGCAAGTGCATGAACAAACCACTCAAATAGACCTGCTTTTGAACATTTCTCGCATTGAGAAGCGCCAAACCATTCTCTTCCGCAGACTCAGCTTTCAACCGCGTAAAATCATCTGCCCATTGATGAAGCACTTTGCTAGCATACAAGTCGGCTGGGTTATTCAATGGGTCGAGATAAATAGAGTAATTTATCCGCTTAAGACGTTCAGCCATTTACGGCCTCTTGCTCTGGCATGTTCACCGCTTCACCATCGGCATGATACAAACACAACTCGCGCGCTAATGCTTCTTGGGGTTTATCCACTAGCACTACACGATCACCCAAGGTTTCATAAGCTTTCTTCACCGCAGGGTAAATCAAACTGGCACCGCCGCCCACAAGGTAAACACGGTTCGGGTTTTTGGCGAACTTTTTCGCTTCGTACGCCACTTGCTTACCTAGTTCATCTATCTTTGTTTCAATCTTTTCGAGAATCATTGGGATCTGACTTTCGTCATTCACCACTTCTCGAACAAAGTCATAGTTAGCTCGCTGCTTGATTAGCTCATTAGCGACTAAATAACTCGAGTCGCTATCTGCAACCGCTAGAGATTTTCGGGCAACATCTGTCACCATGGAAACGCCAATTTCGTTATTACCATAAATGGCAGACACATCATCAAACTCGCCGACAATCACCCCCATATCCAGTGTCGTTCCGCCAATGTCAATCACCAAAGAGCGGTTAAACTGACTGACAGACTGCATAGTCAGGGTCGATAATACCGCAGGCAAGCTTTCAGGCATGACTTCGACATCGATGATATCGAACAAATCACCTTTATTAAGCTCAATCTGGCGCATTAGGTTTTCACGCTTACGAGCAATCTTATCTTCGTTTTTCTGACAATCTTCGGCGTTGTAGTACTCGGTAATCGGCAGTGTAACCACCAACTGTACCGGCCCCGGTTCAATACCCGTTTGCAGCAATGCATGATGCACAGATAATAGATTCAAGTCATCGTACTGATAATCAACATGGGTTGTTTCCAACGCCTTATCTGAGGTCATATCGTACGTATATTTAGTCGAGCCAATCGTATAATTAAAGATCTTCTTGTCTTTTCTCAGTGCGGCACTTTTCCAGTTTTTACGGAATGAATTCGGTGAGATAACCGTGTGTAATTCACCATTTTCAATCCAACTTACTTTAACGTTGGTTGAACCATCATCAACCGCAAATTTACGTGGCGTCATTGTGATCCTGCTCTTTTCTCAAGGGGATATAAGTTTGTCTGCGCGAAGTAAATAAAAACCCAGCGCCAATGGCAAACCTAACACCATAGATTTGAAGCAGTTCGGCAAAACAAAAAGAACCTAACCCATTCACTTAAGAATCACGAGATTTGGTCGTACGCTTAATGTGGGAGCGATTATTAGCTATCAATTACAACACTTATGACCAAGTGATCCAGGAGTCACTTGTATGGGAGAACATTGGAGCCGCGACTTGTGACTAACCAGTGAAAGTAGAAATATAACCAAGAGGAAAAACAGCGACTCATAGAATCGCTGTTTTCACATTTACTTCAAGATATCGTAAGGCTTCGCCCAGTTGTAACGCTGGCTCAGTTCTTTTTTAGCATCCTGATACCTAGATGAATTAAGCATCGCTTTTACATCATCGACAGTCAGCAATTCTTCACTACCTTGTAGGTGCTGATTACGTACAGAAAGAATATCTTTGGCACTTTGACGCAGCGAATCAAAAGACACTTCATCACCATTGCCATTCACAAATGAAGTATAAACTTTTGCAGTCGTTCCCGGCTGTGGTTTACCACAGCTATAGATTGAAGGGTTCCATAGACCATCTTTTGAGTGATACTCCGTCACAGGCCGGCCTTCAGCGATATCTTCAATCATGCAATAGGTTGGGCTCAAGCTCACTAAGTTGTGGCTATTATTAAAAGCATGAGCGACCCAATCACCACCGCTTGCTTCATCTGTTTCATCTTGCCACACCCAGCTATCAGAAGGTCCAGTGAATGATTGACCAATCGCGAAGCTTTGCGGATCGGAGACAAAGTATGCCGTATCACCGTCTTCCAACTGGTATGCCTTAACAAAATCGCGATGAAATTCGTAATGAGCACTGTCAGTATGAAGGTTACGACCATAATAAGGGCCATCAACTAAGCCAACGGTATTAAAGTTTGTCTCGGTTATCACCTTAACATCACCATTCACAGGACGGTCTGAATCACCCTCATTGATATAGTAAGGATGATCACTGAACAGCAGGCTGTCCCCACCTGATATGATCCCGCTTCTCGGGCCTGAGTATTGATAACTAGCAACATCGTAACTGGTTTCAATACGACCAGAGCTCATTGCAACGTCATCTTTAATGACACGAACCGATGTCCCGATCCAGTTACCTTCATATTTCAGTACATAGTCCTGAGTAATGACTTCACGTCCTGATTGAGGGTCAATATCATAGCTCTGAATGTCAAAGTGAGCTGATGTCGGGTCGAAATCCCAACGTCTAAAGAAGGAAACCTTAGTGCCTTTCTGGCTTATAGCCCGTGGCTCAAAATCATAATTATCATCACAGGCTTGACCGCGCCTTGCGATATAAGCCAAATTAGTCCCGTTGACATCAACACGGCATACAAACTGATCATGAAGTGCAGAAGCGTTCACTTTTTTAACGATATTAAAGAATGCATCTTGGCTTACCGTTGAATTGTGTGCCTGAAAATACCCCAAAGCTGCATTATAAGAAGCTAATTGAGCCTCAGAACTTACCGGCAGTGTCAAAGCATAATCCAGCAAAAAATACTCTGCCTTATTTTGCTGAATTTTATTGACAGCATAGCTAATTAGTTCTTTAGATTGATAATAACCTTGTACATTAGGCGTCGCATTGGCGTGGGCTGCAGTCATGACAAGAAGAGCACTGATAATCGTTTTTTTCATTTTATCCCTTACTTCTCAAAATTTGACGGTGTACGCATGCCTGTCCCGTTATTCGAGGCATATTTCACGGCTTGGAGCATTTCTATGTCACTGTCATTAACACTAAGCTGAGTTTGACGACCGTGTTGTTGGGCAGCACTACTAGAAGAGTTATTAGAAGATGAGTCGCCACCACCACAACCAGTCAGGGATACTCCCACTGATAGGAGTAAAACTATTAATCGACATTTCATTTAACGCAGCCTTATATCAAATACTTATCGTAATAACGCAGGGAATATTGAGCACTGTTTTTTTCTGTCGAGGATTATAAATTCAGCTAGCGTTCAGGTTCAAGTCAATAAATGAATGAGTTTGTATGGATAAGCTTAGATATTTTATAAATTAAACTCTGTAAAAAAATTTACTGTTTATTTTTTATGTAGTTAAACGGATTCATAAACAGCATATAGAATATATATTTTGATAACGCCAATCAAATTTTCCATTTTTGGATGTGCATTATTGGTGGTAATTGAGAACAACGCCCTTGAATAATTTAAATTTCCAAGGGCGTTAAATATATAAGAATATTAAGTTAGATTTGTAGCAACTGAATCGTGGTCACGATCTTATCGTTTAACTCTGGGTGAATAATCCCGCCATTTTCAGGGTCGAAATTGTCATAAAAACTCGGTACTGATAAAGCTGCCTTCACCTCTGCGCCAAAGAATGGCATAGATGCTTCAGCTGCAGCCAATACATTTTTGGCGCCACCAGGACCTGGAGATGTCGACAGCAAAACAACTGGTTTATCTTGGTAAACCTTCGGCTCGATACGCGACACCCAATCAAACAAGTTCTTATAGGCAGCAGTGTAAGAGCCGTTATGCTCAGCGAATGAAATTAGCAACGCATCGGCAGATTGCACCTTCCTGAGAAAAGCTTGAGCGAGTGACGGTTGACCTAACTCTTTTTCCTTGTCTTGACTAAAGAGAGGTAGCTCAAAATCATTAAGATCCAAGACCTCGACATTCATGCCTTCTAACTGCGAGGCGGCATAAGTGACAAGTTGTTTATTAATAGAGGTTGAGCTATTACTTGCTGCAAAGGCGACTACTTTCATTATGGCTTCCTTTCATCATGTACTATTTTGCTTGTTAGATAACATTAGCAATCCATATTAATGAAGTAAACTAGGTGCCTTATTTACCTTTCTCTTTATAAAACCACATAAAAAAAGAGGAAAGCTGCCGCTCTCCCCTAATTAAAAACCTATTTCACAATGTCACTAGCTCATAGCCTCTGTTATCTCATCAACTTATAGCGATAAGATCACGCCTGCAATCGATGCACTCATCAGGTTTGCCAGAACACCTGCAGTGATAGCACGGAACCCCATCTTTGAAATAAAGGTACGACGCTCCGGAGCCAAACTACCTAAGCCACCAATCAAAATAGCCATGGTAGAAACATTAGCAAAACCGCACAGTGCAAAAGTCACAATAGCCAAAGAATGCTCACTCAACTGATCTTTCACTTCCATCATCTGAATGAATGCAACGAACTCGTTCACAACAATCTTGCTACCAATTAATGAGCCAGCAACTAATGCTTCATTCCATGGTACACCAATCAAAAAGGCAACCGGTGCAAAGGCGTAACCAAGGATCAACTCAAAACTCAGCTGCAGACCGAATAGCTCACCAATATTGCCCAACAAGCCATTAAGCAACGCAATCACACTGATGAAAGCCAGCAATGTTGCACCCACCGCTACAGCGATACGCACACCCGACATCGCACCATCGGCCAGCGCTTCAACAACATTAGTCGCACGTGGAAGCTCAACAGAAGTAATTTCATCTTCATCAGTACCCTGATCGCTCGGTGGTACCATCATTTTCGCCATCAACAAGCCAGCCGGTGCCGACATAAAGGCAGCAGCAATTAAAAAATTAAGCTCCACGCCCAAAGATGCGTAACCGACCAAGGTGCCACCAGCAACAGATGCCAAACCACAGGTCATCACAGCGAAGAACTGTGAGTCACTCATTTTTGTTAGGTAAGGTTTTACCACCAGTGGCGCTTCAACCATGCCAACAAAAATATTGGCTGTCGCAGATAGCGATTCAGCTCGGCCCGTACCAAGCAAACGCTGAAGCCCTCCGCCAATAATATTAATCACTTTTGGCATCAAGCCAATGTGGTACAACGCAGAAATCAGTGCCGAGAAGAAAATAATAATACCAAGTACATTGATGGCAAATACAAAGCCAACACTACCGGTTGCCAAACCACCAAACAAAAAGCTGATCCCTTGCTGGCCATAATCAATAACGCTAGAAACACCCGCCGTCACTGCATTCAATACTTCCTTACCAGCGGGTACATAAAGCACTAGCAGAGCAAAGATGATCTGAAGGCCGAACGCGAGGGAAACTGTTCGGAATGGAATATTGCGTCGATCTGTTGATATAAGATACGCAAAAACCAGAATGGCGAAAATACCCAGTAAGGAAGACATGAAATAAGCACCTTTGCTCTAAATGTTGAGCCGCGCATTCTAAAGAGCAAAGGTTTGCGTACAAGGTGTGTTTGCTATTCGTTTGTTACATCCCAATCAAGCCAGCAAAAGCAAAAAACGTAACGTGTTGAATTTTTTGATTTAAAAATCAACCCGCCGATTATTATTGCCAGATGGAAAAAGTATTTATTCCTTCACGAACAATAAACTGCTGTTAACTGTTGGAAATATCAGCAATTATATAAAATATCAGCAAAGGTTTTACGGCTTGAACCCAAACGTTAAAGCTTCACCCAAGGCTTTAGCGCTTCATCCCAATACGGTGCTTCACCAATATATTGTTTGAAGAAAGCGATCACCGCACTGATCTTACGTGGCAAATGCTTCCTGCTTGGATACACGGCATAGAATGGCATAGTCTGATTTGCGCTCCAGTCCGGTATCAACTGAATGAGTTTTCCGTCCCTAAACTCATCCGTTAATAGATAACTCGCTAGGTATGCCACTCCCCAACCGGCAACAGCGGCATCACGTACCGCTTCAGCCAAATCAACACGATAGTTTCCAGACACTTTAACACTCAATGACTCACCCTTTTTGATGAAGTCCCAACAACTATAATCACGCTGTCGGCTTTGGTAGGTCACGCAGTTATGGTTGACCAGATCGGATGGGTGACTCGGCGCGGCATGATCCATCAGGTACTTTGGTGAAGCGGTGACAAGAAAACGAGTTTCTGCCAAACGCTGTGCAACATAGCCTTCTGGAATGTGTTCATAGTTGGTGATCCACAAATCCAACCCATCTGCCAACATATCAGCCCTGTGATCAAACAAACTCAGCTCAACCTGCAAATCAGGGTATAACTGACGAAGTTTTTCAATTGCGGGAATAATATGCATGGTGCCGAACGATTGAGACAAGCCTAAACGAATCACTCCCGATATATCATCACGCTCAAGTACCATACTGTCGCTAGCTTCGTTAACCGCAGACACAACTTGTTTAGCATATTGGGCAAAGTGGTGGCCAGCTTCTGTCAGAGTTAAACTTCGCGTTGTACGTTGGATCAGCTTGACGTTCAATTCACTTTCCAGCGTGCCGAGTTGCTTGCTGACATGGGAGGTCGATACCCCGAGATTACGTGCTGCGGCGGTAAAGCTACCTGCCTGGACTAGGGTGTAAAAAATCACCATTTGGCTGGCTCTGTCATGGATCACTGCAATGCCCTCAATATATTATCTACAGACCATCCATGGTGGTTATTCCAAACAAGTGGAATAAAAAGCTCGCCAGTTTACCTACAAATTACCCTTGAACAAGAAGAAATCAGTTTTACCTCAGCCGTACGATATTAATGATATATGTCTATTATTATCCCTATGCCAATACTTTTACGATTAACCCTGCTTTTCTTCTCGTGTGGTGCTTCTGCCACTTTTGAACTCCCTGTTGCGCAATTTGAGCACGAAACACTCAGCACCTGGAAGGTCAAACACTTTCAAGGGCGAACTCAATATGTCCAAATTAGGCTTGACGGCCAACGTGTTCTTAAAGCGTCCAGCAACAATAGCGCGACTATCATAACCAAACGGATACGTATCGATCTTGAAGAGACACCCTACCTTAATTGGTCATGGCGGGTAGAAAATCAGTTGAATGGGATAAATGAAACGACCAAGGACGGGGACGATTACGCCGCCAGAATATATTTAGCCACCGGAACCAATATGCTGTCTTCATCCAGCAGGGCGATAAATTATGTTTGGTCCAGCAACCAGCCAAGATTTTCACGTTGGAGCAATGCGTTTGCCGGGGAAAAAGTCCAAATGATGGCGATAAGAGGCGTAGCTGACGGCGTATCTCAATGGCAGAATGAAAAACGTAATGTCTATCAAGATTTCATCAATATGTTCGGTGACAAAGGGAGCGAACAAAAAAACCGTAAGGCTTATCGGTATCTCACCGGTATCGCCATCATGACCGATACAGATAACAGTGGCCAAGCCGTCACCGCGTTTTACGGTGATATCTTTTTTTCTTCAAGGTAGCTCGGTTTTAGATAATCAGTCCTCAATGTGTAAACACATTTCAGGACGAGACAGTTTTATAAAATAAGGGGGAAGCCACTTGGCTTCCCCCTTTTGTTTCATATTTGACTGTCGCTAGCCTCTATACTGGCGTTGCACTGCTTTCCCTACCACGAAATGCATTAAGTGAAACGATAACCAGTACAACAGCAACCGCTGCCAATTTGATCGCTAACCCACTGAAAATCAGCGCAAATGGCACCATCAGCAATATCAATCGCTCCACTACCGACAATGGCTTGATCAACCGCCCTTCAATCGCACCGGCAAAGGCAACAATCAACGCTATAGTAGTGACTATCGCAAAGATAAAGCCAAGTAGGTTTTCTCCATCATAGATAAGCGGTGAGAACGCCATCATCAGTGGAATAAGGAAAAAGCCCTGCGCCAATTTGAATGCCTGTACCGCTGACTGCATAGGAGAAGCTCCGGCAATGCCCGCTCCAGCAAACGCAGCCAAGGCAATGGGCGGGGTTACATTTGAGGTTTGCGACAACCAGAACACAATCATGTGTGCAGCCAAAATGCTCAAACCAAGCTCAGTCAATGCAGGCACCGCCATAATTGACAAGACGATATAGGCAGCCGTTACTGGTAAGCCCATTCCCAAAATTACCGCAGCTACGGCAATTAACGCCATTACCGACCACAAATACCCACCTGATAATGCCATTAGGAACTGGGTAAACTGCAGACCAATACCGGTTTGGCCAACAACCCCAACCACAATACCCGCAGTGGCACATGCAACAGAAATCGGCAATGCCAGCAGCGCCCCCTCTTTCATCCCTTCAAGGAAAAGACGAAGACTTATACGGCTGTGTTTCCGGCACATCGCCGCAACCAAAATGGCACTACAGCCCGCAATACCAACCAGTACTGGCGAATAGCTCATTAGCAATAAGCTGGTGATCAAAATTAATGGAACAATGAAGTGCCAGCCTTGCTTCATCACTATTTTCAGTTGCGTGACTTTATCCATACCTTTGAGGCCGAGCTTACAGGCCATCAAGTGAACATAGAGCAAAGTACAACCAAAATACAAAATGGCCGGGGCAATCGAAACCAGTAAGATTTCACTGTATGCAATACCGGTGAACTGGGCCATGACAAAAGCACCCGCACCCATCACCGGTGGCATGATTTGCCCACCAGTCGATGCGGCGGCTTCAATACCTGCCGCCTGCTCGGGCTTATAGCCCAACTTTTTCATCATCGGAATGGTTAAGGCACCGGTGGTTACTGTATTGGCAATGGCCGAGCCTGAGATAGATCCTAATGCCGCAGACGCAACGACACTGGCTTTTGCTGGGCCGCCACGGTATTTACCCGCGACCGCAAACGCCGCATCAATGAAAAACTGTCCGGCTCCGGTAACTTGCAAAAAAGCCCCGAACAACACGAAAATAAATACCACCCCGGCAGCAATTGCCAGCGGCGCACCGAACACACCGTTAGTGGAATAAATATGGAAACGAATGATCTCATCCAACGCGAAGCCTTTGCTCGCTACACTGGCTGGCAGGACATCGCCAAACATGGCATAAGACAAAAAGAACCCGGCAATCACTACCATGACCATACCGACTGTTCGACGTGTTGCTTCCAACAACGCCACAATCAAAATAGAACCAGCAAGAATATCATTAGTCCCTAGCCCATCAAGCAAGAAACCAATGTCATCGTAGTCAAAACGGACGATATGCTGTGCAGCCCACAAGGTGGCCAATAACATGGATAAATCAACCAACCTTGCAGGTAGATAGAACCGGCTGCCTTCTTTCAATAAGGGTCTAACGAGAAATACTAGCGCGAGGATCCAGCATAGGTGGACGGGGCGAAATACAGGAGCGGAAAGGTTGGCAGTCAGTCCCTGCCAAATTTGAAACACTGATAAAGCAACGGCGGCAACCGCTGCCAATTGCATTAAACGCTCAGTTACCCTGTGATTTAACGCCGAAGAATGGGTCATTGCGAACTCCTTGTAAACTGCAATGTTATGTACCCCCGAATGACTTCGGGGGTATTACTTCAACCATCGATATCGATAGGTTTTACTTCGGTTATTTATTTTTTCTCATCCATGAATTGCTGAGAACCAGGGTGAAGAGGAATACCTGCTAGCTTATTCATGTTTTCAACGGTAGTGAACTTGGTTACGCCGATAGACTGACGGATCTGATCGATATTATCGAAAGCCACCTTGGTCATCTCGTAAGCTAAATCTTTATCCAAGTCCCCTTTTACCACCAATACATTCCATACCGCTGGTGCTTGGAAAGCAGGTACATTACGATAACTGTCAGCATCAACATCCAGACCGCTGTATGAAGCATTGTCTTGGTTAATTTTCGCTATTTCTTCATCGCTAAATGACAAAATACGGATATCACGCGTCAGCGCCAATTCTGTGATTGCACCGACACCCAGACTACCCACAATCACACCGGCATCAATCTGACCATTCGCCAGCGCTTCAGTGGTCGCGGTATAGTTCAGCGCTTGTCCACGCACATCACCCTCTTCAACGCCCAAGGTTTTTAAAATATTCAGCGCACTGACACGCGTACCAGAGCCAGGAGCTCCCAGCGCAACACGTTTACCTTTTAAGTCAGCAACTGACTTAATGTCCGAATTCGCAGGTACCATGAACTGGACAACATTAGGGTATAGCGCAAACAACACGGAAACATCCATCTTACGAGGGAAAGGCTCAGTGCCTTGGTAAGCTTGCTGGACAACATTCCCCATCGCGATACCGGCTAGCTGTTGCTCGGTAGAGACTTTAATGACGTTCTCTACCGATGCGGCAGTGACTTCTGCACGCATATTGAAGCCTTCAATATTCTCACTCCAGACCTTGGCCAGCAAACCGCCTAAAGGATAGTAAGTCCCGCTTTGGCTACCGGTACCTATCGTGTAGTTGGCCGCCGCAACGGGCAAAGAGACCGCCAGTGCCAGAGAGATAATTCCTTTTTTGATCATTGAACGCATTGAGTACTCCTTCTCATTCAGAATGCCTGATTGTTAGTATTAACCTAGACACATAAGCATCAGGTTTTATTGTCATACCGATGTTGCATCAAATGAAACTGCATTTAAATGTTAAAATTGTGAAAGTTGTGAAAATGAGATATTGGTGGTGTTAAAGGTATCAGTAGCAGTCACTGCTTAGAGTGAAATTATAAATTGCGTTTACCCGCCTAGATTGTTACCACACGTAAAAAGTCATTTGCATTCAAGCACAATTATCATCACTACAGAAATGGCTATACTGCCCTTCATCTTGATACCGCACATCACAATGAAAATAAGAGAGAATAATAATGGGCTGGCTTTTTCTACTGTTGGGAGTAATGGCAGAAGCAACATCACATGTCGCACTTCGTGCCACGAACGGATTCACAAACTGGTTACCCAGCACCATTGTGATTCTCGGGCATCTCATCGCTTTTCTTTTCTTAGGCCAAGCAATGAAGTCCCTACCTGTAGGTATTGTCCATGCTATCTGGGCAGGGCTTGCGATTGTCACCGTGACGGCAATGTCAGGAATTATCTACAAACAACACCTTGATGCCAAAGTTTGGTTAGGCATGGTCATCGTTGCAATTGGCATCGCTATTATCAATCTCGGCGGCGCTGCTCATAGCCATTAATTTAAAAACAGTTAATCATTGATGGTATAGAATCCAACAAAATTCTTGTCCTCACTCTTTGTCTATAATCTTAAATATTCTAATTTGGAGATATAAATGACTGAAGAACGCGCCATCAATCTTTACTACTACCTTGTAAACAACAAAGCCCCGAAGAGAGAGTTGGATGTAGTTATCAACTTATTAAAGCAGCAATACCAAATTGACTTGAGTCGCCTCGAACGAAAGCGACACCGTCCCCAAAATCGATTTGATATTAACAGTTATGGTGCAGGTGGGTCGCGAACCATGAATCAAACTCGTCAACTTGGGCAGTAATCATTTTCCAAACAGGTTAATCGTGTACGTATTCGTCGTTTCACCGCCCCCACGGCAGTTACACCTCCTTACAATTACCATAAAAACCTTGCACAGATTTTCATTTACACAAACCAGTACATCAAAATTTCGCCCGTATTTAAAAACAGCGTTTTTAAAATCAACCACCTACGTTGGAAGCGACCAAAAGCTTTATTGAGGTAAAAAAGCAAGCGTACTTACATTTTGAAATATAAAAAACACCGTTCAATTCATACAGGAATGATTCAGTTTCATGCTGTTAAATTAGCGCCATAACAAAACGCCATCACGGCATTGATGCAGCCTTAAAACAATTTAATCAGCAGGAATCGTCATGAATACATTCGCCAAATCTTCTATTGTTTCTATCATCGGCCTGACTCTTCTTACAGGTTGTGTAAATCCAGATAATCAAGATGACCCAAATGCACTGACTAAACAAGGCGCTGCTGGCGGTGCTCTTCTTGGTCTAACATTAGGCGCATTAACTGGTGATGCAGATCTTGCTGTTAAAGGTGCAATTGCAGGCGGCGTTTCTGGTGGTGTGGCAGGAGCTTCTGCTGATATTCATAATAACCGTGATAACCAACGTCATGACAGCCGTAATGATGCCCTTGCGCAAATTGGTAATGGTGGACAAGTTGCAACAACCAATTCTCAGCCACAAAACTGGGACAAGCTTGATAACTTCACCGGAAACTGGAATGTCAACATTTGGAGCGGAGCAACCGAGCAGCCAGTAAATGCAACTGCAAATGCCTCTGGCTCCTTGGCGAAGACAACCGAAGCAAGCATCAACATCACCAATGTAAGCGTTGACGGTCAAGCACAGGCACTCTCTTTTAATGCAAACTTTGCCTATACCCCCGAAGCTGGATATAGCCTTACAGTGACAGACAACGCAAGCAACGTACCAGTTACTTTTGCTGGTGAATTCCAACAGAATATGAACCGCTATAACTTCTACCCAACTAACGCACAAGCAAGTATCTACAAAAACTTCGACTCATCAACTGTTCGCTTAGAGCTAGGGTTTGCGGGTCAGAATGTTTGGATGGTTGACACCTATGCACTCGTTAATGGTGAAGAGCAAAAGATTCAGACTTACCGTTTCACCAAAAGCTAATTCACACTTAGTGAACAGATAAGTTTCCTGTAGCGCTGTGTCCTCCAAGATACCCAAAACATGGGGTGCGGTAGACACAGCGTATTTTTAATGAATACAGCTCAAATACCCAGCCTCATAACTACCTATATAGTCACGCCTAGAGTTTCAAGATATAAGGCAATGTTATACAAGACAATTGAATCAGATCTAACCGACTTCGACGATAGCTTAGAGCAAGTAGGAACAGAGTAATGGGCAGCAATAAAATCAAGTCGATATTATGACTTTATCTTCCTGACGTTGATGAAGAAACCCAGTCAATCTCGGAAGCTCTGGCCCACGCTTCATGGCAAGATCAAAAATTCACCTACTATATGATTGCCGAAGGTGATGTTGAGTTTATAAAGAGTTATTTATAGCTTTCTCTCAACACTGCAATGGCAAAAACCAAGAAATAAACCACACTTTGTCGAGATTTAGTTCGCTTTAAGCGCTGTCATAATCCTGATTCTTTTCTCGAGCATTAACGATGGTAAAGCCAATTTTCAATAAGGTGTTGGCTGACAATGCCAACCTTACAGACTATAAACACGCACAAAACCAGATGCCTCCTCTTTGCACTCAACCTAAGGGACTATCATCTGGCGGGATAAACATTGGCTACGAGGCTATTGACCGGCACCTCGGAACACCTTTCGAGGACAAGGTCGCTATTCGCTGGATAAGTAAAAAAGATCAGATCGTTGAGTTTAGTTATCATCAACTTAGTAAACAATCCAGTGCTTTTGCCGACCTAATACACCACCTTGGATTAGCATCCGGCAGCCGTATCTATAGCCTTATCGGACGCAGACCAGAGTTGTATGTCACCGCGCTGGGAACACTAAAAGCGGGTTGTGTTTTCACCCCTCTTTTTTCTGCTTTTGGCCCCGATCCCATTCGTTCAAGAATGGAGATTGGTGAAGCTAATGTGGTGGTCACCACCCAAGCTCTTTATCGTAAAAAACTAAAAAGTTGGTGGCGGGAGCTTCCCCACTTAAAAGCAATATTGCTTATTGACGGCAATCCAGACAACGAGCCTGATTGTTTTGACTTTCATTCACTCCTCGCTAACGCCACTCAGCAAAGTACGACGGTACAAACCCAACCTGAAAACGTTGCCCTGCTGCATTTTACCAGTGGTACAACGGGTAAGCCCAAGGGCGTTATCCACGTTCATCAAGCCGTTGAACACCACATGATATCAGCCTACTATGCCCTCGACCTCAAGCCTACAGATACCTATTGGTGTACCGCCGACCCCGGCTGGGTAACAGGTACGACCTACGGCATTATTGCGCCGTTATGCCTCGGGGTCACGATGATCGTTGACGAAGCCGAATTTGATGCCGAGCGTTGGTACACCCTTTTGCAAGACCAACACGTTACTGTTTGGTATACCGCTCCCACCGCGATTCGTATGCTAATGAAAGCCGGTGATGCACTCCCCGCTCAGTTCGACTTATCAGCATTGCGCTTTATGTCCAGCGTTGGTGAGCCCCTCAACCCAGAGGCCGTGGAATGGAGCAACCGGATCCTAGGTATACCATTCCACGATAACTGGTGGCAGACCGAAACGGGGGGGATCATGATTGCCAACTATCCGAGTGAACCGATTAAACCCGGATCAATGGGGCAGCCACTCCCTGGCATTGAGGCCACCATTATCAATACCGATGACAGTAATCAGCCAATTGAAGAACTGGCACCGATGATCATTGGCGAGCTAGCAATAAAGTCCGGCTGGCCATCCATGTTCAGAGGTTACCTCAATCAACAACAGAAATACGAAAGATGTTTCACCAATGGATGGTACTTAAGTGGTGATCTAGCAATGAGAGATGAAGATGGCTATTTCTGGTTTATCGGACGTAAAGACGATCTCATTAAGTCATCAGGCCATCTTATCGGCCCCTTTGAAGTAGAAAGCGTTTTGATGGAACACCCTGCCGTGGCAGAAGCTGGGGTTATAGGCGTACCGGACCCTGTTGCCGGCCAATTAGTGAAAGCCTTTGTCGCCCTCAAGCCTGGCATCAGTGCTGATGATGAGCTTCAGCAAGCATTGTTAGGGCTCGCACGGAAAAAGCTTGGGGCTGCCGTAGCACCCAAAGAAATCGCTTTTCGCACAAATCTACCGAAAACCCGCAGCGGCAAAATCATGCGCCGGCTGCTAAAAGCGAGAGAGCTTGGGCTACCTGAAGGAGACACCTCAACGTTGGAGAGCGACGAGCAATGACAAACAGACTCCATGTCAACCGCCAACACCTTATCGAGCAATTACGCCAAATGCTTCGAATACGGCGTTTTGAAGAAAAATGTGCCGAATTATACGCCCAAGAAAAAATACGGGGCTTTCTTCACCTTTACATTGGGGAAGAGGCGATAGCCGTTGGCGTAATGTCAGCCCTCAGCCCTGAAGATCAAATCATTGCCACTTACCGCGAACACGGCCATGCCCTGGCTCGGGGAATGAGTATGGGAAGCATATTGGCAGAAATGTATGGCCGCGCTAATGGCTGTAGCCGTGGCCGGGGTGGCTCAATGCATTTGTTTGATAAACAATGTCACTTTTTCGGTGGTAACGCGATTGTTGGTGGTGGGCTCCCATTGGCTACGGGGCTGGCAATGGCCAACAAGAAGATGCAACGCGATTCAATTGCCGTCTGCTTCTTCGGTGAGGGGGCTGTCGCCGAAGGGGAGTTTCATGAAAGCCTGAATTTGGCCGCTCTGTGGCAGCTTCCCGTGCTCTTTATCTGTGAAAACAACCGCTATGCAATGGGTACCGCTCTTACCTTTTCAGAATCGGAAACCAATATCGCCCGAAAAGCCCAGAGCTATGGCATCAACGCCGTCCAGGTCGATGGCATGAATGTCGTCGATACCGAAGCGGCCACCATAAATGCACTGGATTATATCCGGCAGGGCAAGGGGCCTTATTTCATTGAATGTCAGACCTACCGTTTTCGCGGACATTCCAGCTTTGATACACAGCTCTACAGGGACAAAGCTGAAATAGCACTTTGGGAACAAAAAGGGCCGGTGAAAAAATTAATAGAATGGTTACAGAAAAACAATCATTTTCAGGACAGTGAACTGATTGCTATCGAAGCCGAGATCGCGCAAGAAATTGAGGCCGCCATTAGATTTGCCGAGGCTGGAGAGTTGGAGCCCGTAGAGGGCCTCACCCAATTTGTCTACAGCAATGCCAGCCATACACCTGCCCCCGAGATCAATACACAGCAAAAAAGTGAACTCACCTACCGCGAAGCATTACGAAACGGCCTAAGTGATGCCCTTAACAGTGACCCGCGAATTTTCCTCATGGGAGAGGATGTCGGTCGATATGGAGGGTGCTATGCCGTTAGCAAAGGGCTGATTGATGACTTCGGCCCAGACCGAGTGATTGATACTCCCTTGTGTGAATCCGGCTTTGTCGGGGTTGGTATCGGCGCGGCTCTCGGAGGAATGAAGCCAATTGTCGAAGTCATGACCGTAAATTTCAGCCTATTGGCAATGGATCAAATCATCAACAGTGCCGCCACCCTCCTTCACATGTCTGGAGGGCAATTTAATGTCCCCTTGGTGATACGCATGGCTTGTGGTGCGGGGAAACAACTCGCGGCACAACACTCCCATAGCTGGGAGAATTTTTACGCCCATGTGCCAGGATTGAAAGTTCTCAGCCCGGCAACCCACAATGATGCAAGACATATGCTGGGGTTTGCCTTATCGGATCCCGATCCCGTTATCATTTTCGAACATGTCATGCTTCTCAATGAAAGTGGCGCGATCAATGAGCAACCTGACGGGCCAATGGATAAAGCACTGGTTAGGCGAGAAGGCTCAGACATCACCCTTATCACCTATGGGGGGAGCCTCCCTAAAGTGCTACAGGCTGCAGACATACTAAGCAAAGAGGGGGTCGGTGCTGAAGTCATTGATTTGCGCACTTTACGCCCCATCGATAACCAAACCATTGTCGCCAGCATTAGCAAGACACACCGCGCCGTGATCATCGATGAAGCCTGGTGTACCGGTAGCCTGGCTGGTGAAATCAGTGCCATCATTATGGAGCAAGCGTTCTGGTACCTTGACGCCCCGGTAGGCCGGGTCTGCACGCAAGAGGTACCGATTCCCTACCCCCAACACTTAGAACAAGCGGCACTTCCACAGCCTCAGCAAATTGTTACCGCAGCAAAAATGGCGCTAGCTGCCCCGCCGTGGGAGGAAACAACAGGGAAGCATCATGATGAACAGTAGCTCCCCCTACGATGCCCTGGTTGACATCACAATGCCAGCTTTAGGTGCCGACATGCGCGATGGCACCTTAATTGACTGGCAAATTAAGCCGGGGGATCAAGTAAAGAAAGGCGACATTATCGCCGTTATTGAAACAAACAAAGGCGCTATCGATATGGAGGCCTATCATGACGGTATCATTACCGAATTGCTTGTCATGCCTACTATCAAGCTCCCAGTTGGCAGTGTGATGGCAAGAATGGCTGAGACAGGCAGCCAATCACCATCAAGCAAGGCAACTCATGTATCGCATCCGATAACCTCTAGCCCATCACCCGAACATGAACATCATGAAGTCACTGTCCAGCCTGCCCCTATTGCTCATCGGCCTTACCTCCCCCCTCATACTGAACGCTATGGGTCTCGGGGCCCTACACGGCAAATAGTCTCGCCAGCGGCTCGCCAACTGGCTAATCAAAGGGGGATAGCACTATCCGGTTTACTAGGAAGTGGTCCAAACGGGGCCATTCTTCTTCGCGACTTACCAACTGCACCGGAAGCGCAAGCGAGCCGAGATGTCGATCATAAAAAATCAGCCATGCGACAGGCGATCAGCGAGGCGATGTCTCTATCTAAACAACAGATCCCTCATTACTATCTCTCGCTTGAGGTTAATCTAAGCAAAACACAACAATGGCTTATACAACAGAATCAACAACGGGAACCAGAACAGCGCTTACTTATCACAGCAGTCATTCTTACAGCGATAGCCCGACAGTTACCGCGCTACCCTGCCCTAAATGGCTTTTATCAAAATGGCAGCTTCACGCCATCCCAAGCCATCCATATCGGAAACACCATTAGCCTTCGTGATGAAGGGCTCGTTGTACCGGCAATCCTTAATGCGGATCAACTGAACTTGGATCAAATGATGGTCTCTTTGCGGGATCAGACTGAAAGAGGACGGCGAGGCCGCCTCAGAAGCTCAGAGCTGGGAAGTGCCACCGTGACAGTAACCAGCATCGGAGATAGAGGCGCTGACGCTATTACCGGTGTTATCTATCCGCCACAAGTCGCCATTGTTGGTCTAGGCCGGTTACGCCAAGCCCCATTAGTGGATAACGGAAATATAGCAATCGGCGATCTAATGACCGTTACCCTTTCCGCGGATCACCGCGTTAGCGACGGGCTAGTAGGCTCCCGGTTCCTCAACGCGATGGCTAAACAGCTTCAACACCCAGAGGATCTTTTATGACGGTAAAGGATACGGCAAATTACATCGCTAGCGCGCTTAAACGTATAGCACCTGAAATTGATATCACCGAAATCGATCCGGAGGAAGATCTACGGGATGAATGCGATTTAGACTCAATGGATTTTCTCAACCTCCTAACCGAAATCAAGCAGCAATCAGGTATCAGTGTTCCTGAAAGTGATTACCCTAAAGTAAGAAGCTACAACCAGCTATTAAGCTACCTTCAAGCCCATAACCAATAACTGGATACTGTGATGGACTCGACGACTTCTGCGCCGCAGATATATTGGTACTCTCAATTACACGCCCAAGATATCGCCTTAGTCGGTGGCAAAAATGCCAGCCTAGGGGAAATGCACAGCCAGCTTCACCAAGCAGGGATCAGGGTTCCTGATGGCTTTGCGACCAGCGCCCAGTTATTTCGCGACTTTCTTCACCAAAATCAACTTGAGCACCCAATCAATACCCTGCTAGACGCGATGCAAAATGGTACGGCTACTCTCACAGAGGCAGGAGAAGAGATCCGGGAGCTGATCAACCACGGTGAGTTTACTGACGACCAAGAGCGTCACATCCTCGATGCTTACCACCAGTTAGGGCGGCAAGTTGGGCAAGAGGGACTGGCCGTTGCGGTGCGTAGTTCAGCCACTGCCGAAGACCTACCAGAGGCCAGTTTTGCAGGTCAACAAGAAAGCTACCTCAATATCCGGGGTGACCAGCATGTTCTTGATGCGTGCAAGCAGTGTTTTGCCTCATTGTATACTGATCGGGCCATCGTCTACCGCCAAGAACAAGGTTTTCCTCACCAGCAAGTCGCACTTTCTGTTGGTATACAGCAAATGGTTGAATCTGAATGCGCTGGCGTCATGTTCACTCTGGATACCGAGAACGGTTTCCCTGATGTGGTAATGATCAGTGGAAGCTGGGGACTGGGTGAAAGTATCGTTAAAGGGACCGTCACCCCTGATAAGTTTATGGTCTACAAACCCCTGCTTGAACAACCCGGGTTATGCCCAATTATCGAGAAGGTACGGGGAGATAAACAAGAAAAAATGGTATTTGCTCATGGAGAGCCAGCCCTCCCCCCGACAATCACGATACCAACAAGCGTTGATGAGCGACAATATTTAGTGTTAACTGATGATGAAATCCTACAGCTCAGCCGCTGGGCGGTGCTCATCGAGAACCACTATGGCCGAGCCATGGATATAGAATGGGCTAAAGACAGCCAAACGAAACAATTTTGTATCGTTCAAGCAAGAGCCGAAACGGTAGAGGCACAAAAGAGCCATGATGTTTTAGTCAATTATCAGCTGGATCACACTAATGCCCCTATCCTACTTGAAGGTGCCAGCGTCGGGAGCGCTGTTGCCAATGGCAAGACCTACACCGTACTTTCCCCCGACGATATCGAACAGTTTCCAGAAGGCGCGATTTTAGTAACGGAACGTACTGATCCAGACTGGGTACCACTGATGAAGAAAGCCGCAGGGATCATTACTGACACGGGCGGGCCAACAAGTCATGCAGCCATTGTCAGCCGGGAGCTTAAAGTGCCGGCCATTGTAGGCACCGGAGTGGCCACTCAGGTACTGCCTAACGGCAAACCCGTCACTCTAAGTTGTGCCAGCGGAACGATCGGACAAGTCTATGACGGTATCGTAGACTTTACGACTCAACGCATTGACATTAAATCTCTCCCTTCTACCCGCACTCAAGTGATGATCAATGCCGCAATGCCCGACGGTGTCTTCCATTGGTGGCAATTACCTTGCTCCGGCATCGGTTTGACACGTATTGAATTTATTATTTCAAGCCAGATAGGGGTTCACCCAATGGCGTTGCTTCACCCAGATAAAGTGACAGATACCGATGTCAGAACAGCCATTGAGCAACGCAGCAGCAGCTTTACGAACCCGCCTGATTTTTTTGTCGAAACCTTAGCACTTGGCATCAGTAAAATTGCGGCTAGCCAATACCCCAACCCCGTCATTGTCAGGATGTCCGATTTTAAGTCCAATGAATACCGCGGGCTTCTTGGCGGAACGTTTTTTGAGCTTCACGAAGAAAACCCTATGCTTGGACTGCGGGGGGCATCACGTTATTACCACCCGAGTTATCGCGAAGCATTCCAACTCGAATGCCAAGCTATTGCTGCAGCACGGCATAACAAGGGGTTTGACAATATTATCATCATGATCCCATTTTGCCGTACGGTCGATGAGGCAGATAAAGTGCTAGAGGTGATGGCCCAAACAGGGCTTCAGCGGGGAAAAAACGGTCTGCAAGTTTATGTTATGTGTGAAATCCCTTCAAATGTGATTCTGGCAGAGCGTTTTGCTGAACGCTTCGATGGCTTTTCCATCGGCAGTAATGATTTAACCCAACTTGTTCTGGGGATAGACCGTGACTCCGCGGAGCTAAAACCCATGTTTGATGCCAGAGATGATGCCGTCAAGCGCATGATAGAACATGTGATCACCGTTGCCCACAGCATGGGGTGTAAAGTCGGGATCTGCGGGCAAGCACCTTCCGATCACCCGGAGTTTGCCGAGTTTTTGGTCAGTTGCGGTATCGACTCGATCTCCCTCAATCCAGACTCATTTGCCAAAGGCTGCCAGGTCATTGCCCAAGCAGAGCAATCAATCAATTCTGAGGATTAACAGGCAATATCATAGCGCAGGAGTTCTGCCCAGGAGAAGGTTGGGCCATGGCTACAAACATACTTTTCGTTGAGGTAGCAGTGGCCACACAGACCAACAGCACAATGCATACGGCGCTCGATCGACAAAAATATCGCTTTAGGGTCAATACCGTATGCAACAAGGTATTCCGCGGCCACCGTTTGCATTGCTTCAGGGCCAGCAAGTAACACCCTATCCGGCTGCTCACCAAATGTGTGTAACACCTTTGGTAATATACCCAGTGCCGTACCCTGATAGTATTCACTTTCGTTCAACCCTGTCACATCTTCGACCACATTAAACATTGGGATACAGTGCTGCCAACGCTCGCGTTCTGGATTCAGCATTAGCGACGCCTTATTGCGTGCCGCATAAACAACTTCCATCTGGATAAAGTCCTGACGATCCAACATCGGTTCAATCACACTCGCAAGAGGGGCGATCCCACAGCCACCACCGACAACAAGAATACGTTTCTGTGCCAAGCTATCCATTGGCCAACCTCGGCCAAACGGACCTCTGGCACCGATCACATCCCCGAGGCCACACCTGAACAAAGCTTCTGTCACACTCCCGGTTTTGCGAACTAGGGCCTTGAATAAACCTTGTTCATCCGGCAGAGCTGTAAAGGTAAACGGCGCCTCTCCGACACCAGGCAAGCAAAGCATGAAAAACTGCCCACTTTCAGCTTTCAGCCATGGGGCCAAGTGCTGCTCAGGATTCTGAATACAAAACTGATAATGACGTGTGTTTTCACCATCATCATAAAAGTCCAAGATTTTGATTGGATTAGGCGTCAGGCTAAGCATCGTCAACAATCCTTTTCATCACGGCATGAACCCCTACCACACCGGGGCAAGTCAACTCACAGCGACCACACCCGACACACCCGTAACGGCCGAATTCAGGTATAAAGTCATCGCTAAATTTATGGTACCAAAAACGCTTCACCCGCAAGCCTGCTTCTGCCGTCGGGTTATGAAAACTTGCCTCACGCTGGAAACTTTCGTACAAGCAAGAATCCCAAAAGCGAACTTGAGTCACCGACGTCTCAGAAGAGGAGGTCTTTTCCTCCGGGCGGGTAGCGAAGCAAGAGCAGGTCGGACACAGTGTTGTGCACCCTGAACAACCGAGACATTGCACTCCCAACTGCTCCCACAACGCCTCGGGTACAAGGTCTTGATTCAGTTTGCTGATTCCATCGAGAATATACGAGTAATCAGAAAAGGACTGCTCACAATGGCTTATATTCTCCCACCGCAAGCTGATATCATTTGGCGATGCTGGAACCAATTCCATACCTTGCAATGCCGCGTCCCCCAAGGCAGACAAAACCACCAGCAACCAACGTTGTGAATCCACCGGATGAAGCAGTAAATCTGCGGTCTCATCCCTTACACTTGGCCCCGCATTGACCATGTGGCAAAACCCATGCTCACAAGGGTCGATACAGTCAACGCCGACCAAAAGAGCCTGTTTGCGCCGAGCCTGATAATAAGGGTCCTGCTCAAAAAAGATATCCTGATAATGGATTGCCATCAAATCACAACTCTTTACACCAAATAGCACGAACGGATCTGGCGCTGGCAACACCTCTTTAAAAAGCTCACCGTCAAAGACATATAACGGCTCCTGCTCAGCAAAGAAAAATGACTTGGGGGACTGCAGCGGCTTTTGTTCAGCCATAGGCGGCCAATGACCACCAGAAACTAACTGCCAATGGCTATCAGCATGTTCATCATCAGCAAATGCCACAGCTTGGTATATCTCTCGAGATTGCGCCAAGTGTTCACGTAAATTATCTAGCGACTCCAACAGGTAAGTACTGTGCATCTTTACCCCTCCCCTGTTAACTGCCATACCGGGCTAGGCATATGATCTACCGGTAATGCCGTCACGGATACAGCACAGGCCTTTAACTCAGGCATTTTGGTGATTGGATCTAAGGCCGTATTGGTTAATTGGTTCGAAGGCGCTTCTTTAAAGTGATACGGCATGCTGACCACTCCTGGCGGGACATCATCTGTGATCATGGCCCTTGTTTCGATATATCCCCGCCGAGAGCGCACCCCTACGGGATGATAAGAATGCAGTGATAAGGCCTTGGCATCGAGTGGGTTTATAAATAAGATGCCCGGCGGTGTCTCTCGCTCAAGCAATGGTGATTTCCGGCTCATCGAGCCACAACCATAGTGAAAATGTAGCCGGTTAGTGGTAAGAAGTAATGGGTAGTCTTCGTCTGTTGACTCGTCGATCGGTACATAATGGGCCGGTGTCAGCCTCGCTTTGCCAATGGGGAACTGCTGCTGATGTAAAATTGCCGTCCCCTGAGGCGCGCTTTCGTTGCAAGGCCATTGCAAGCCAAACCCCTGCTCCAGTTTAGGGTAGTTCATCCCTTGGTATTGCGGTGTCAGCCGCGCCATTTCATCAAACACTGACTCAGTATCAGGCCAATCGAGCCTATCACTACCCATTGCCTTAGCTAATGCCTGCAACCACTGCCAGTCACCCACCGCTTCCCCAAGCGGCGGAACAGCGGGATGAATACACTGCACCCTTCGCTCACAATTGGTAAATGTACCCGATTTTTCTGCAAACGAAGCCGCAGGCAATACAATGTCAGCCAGTTTGGCTGTTTCTGTCATAGTCAACTCTGCCACCACCAGCAAATCCAGCGCCTGATACGCTTCTCGAACATGATTTTGATCTGGGTCGGTAACAACAGGGTCTTCACCAAACAAAATCAGGCCCTTAAACTGACCAGCCAATGCCGCTTTTGTCATTCCCATCGACGTCAACCCGGCGCTCGTGGCAACGTCACCTCCCCAGGCAGCGGAAAATTTCGCTTGAGTCTCTTTTTCGTCAGCAAGTTGATAGCCGGGATAGACATTGGGCAAGCATCCCATATCGCAAGCACCTTGAACGTTATTTTGCCCCCGCAAAGGGTTGATTCCCGTGCCCGGCTTACCAATATGGCCGCAAACCAGCGCCAAGTCGGCAAGGGCCATCACATTGGTTGTCCCGCTTACAAACTGGGTGATCCCCATCCCATACAAAATCATCGAGTGCTCAGACTGGCTGTATAGCTTTGCAGCCTGCCGGATTTGCTCGGCATCAAGGCCTGTGATCGCTTCAACTGATTCAGGTGTTACTTTCTCAATGTGCTTCTCAAGCTTTTCAAACCCTTCGCAGCGCTGCGCTATAAAGTCTTGATCATGCCAGTCATTGGAAACAATGACTTGTAGCATCGAATTAAGCAGAGCGGTATTTGTTCCAGGTTGAAGTTGCAGATGAATATCAGCAAGCTTTGCAAGTCGTGTCACGCGAGGATCGACCACAATAAGCTTGGCTCCGGCTAACTTGGCCTGGATCACTTGTCCGCCCAGAATACTATGGTTTTCAGTTGGATCGGCACCAATAACCATGATGACATCGGCCTTCGACACATCATCGGTGCTGTTCGTCATCGCTCCCGAGCCCAGTACTTGCTTGAGCCCCGCGACAGTGGGGCTGTGACAAATTCGGGCACAGTGATCAACATTGTTGGTTTTCAGTACCGAGCGAGCAAACTTTTGGGCGGCATAATTATCTTCATTGGTCGCTCGAGCACTACTGATAATGCCTACGGCTTGTGGCCCATCGTCATCGATTATGTCTTGCAAGGCACGGCTAATAGAAGAAAGTGCCTCTTCCCAACTGATAGGGACAAACTTATCATGCTCTCTTCGTAAAGGATGAGTAATACGACTCTCCGATGAAACCGCATAAACTGTGCTCCACCCTTTATCGCAAAGCTTACCTCGACTGATTGGATGATCCCACTGTGGCGTAACGCCACACACTTTCCCTTTCCAATCGCTGGTTAGATACATACCACAGCCAACACCACAGAAAGGGCAGACAGTTTTCACAACTTTGGAATGCATGCTGATTGCCTGATCATTATTGCCAGCTAAATTATAGCACCACGCCAATTACTGCTTACGTAAGTAAATGATGTGATAAACCAGCCCGACTAACACACTGCCACCGACTAAATTGCCCAAAATAACCGGAACTAAATTGCCGACAAACCCAAGCATAGAAACAGAATCGGCAACGTCAACCGTACCCGAAACTTTGAGTAACATGGCTAAAGGAATAAAATACATATTCGCAACACTGTGCTCGAAACCAGCCGCGACAAATGCCGAAATAGGAAAGACGATTGCCACCGCCTTATCAATCACACTTCGTCCAGCAAGTGCCATCCAAACCGCCATACAAACCAAAACGTTACACAATACCCCTCGGAAAAAAGCGGTCCAAAACGGTAACTCGCACTTAGCCGCAGCAATTTGTGCGTACATGACCGCTATGGCTCCATCATTCATGGCGGCGTGACCAGAAAAGAAGACAAGGAAAGCAAGGCCTACCGCCCCCACCAAGTTAGCCAAACTGACGATCAGCCAGTTTCTTAGTAGTTCTTGAGTGGTTATTTTCTTATCCGCCCATGCCATAGCAAGCAAATTGTTACCCGTAAATAGCTCTGCTCCAGCAACAATCACCAATAGTAAGCCAAGCGAAAAGGTCAATCCGCCCAGCACTTGCTGGGAGGCGAATCCCAAAGAGGCATCAGACTTTACCAAGGTGAAATATAAGCCTCCAAGACCAATAAATGCACCGGCAAGGACGCCGAGCATGACCATTGAAACCAATGGCAACCTTGCTTTTATTACACCGATATTATCAACCTTCTCGGCGATCTGTTTGGGGGAGAACGCGTCAAAACCAAAGATGTCAGCCATTCAATAATTTCTCTTTCCCATTATTCATACACACAAGCTAGACCAGATTGCCTAATAATCAATCATAGACAGAATCCGGTTGCTGGATAGGTTGCCATGCATGAGCCGCCCCCCCCCTGGCATCATTACTCAATACAGCGAACTTTTGAGGCTGTAAGTAGCCACCCCGATGGGCTAAGCACCTCAGAAGCTGATCACCGCCGTCGCCATCACGGTCCGAATAAGTTACCGGACCCGCAACGCCGTTCGATATTGGTTCGGTTCCTATTCCAGTTCAACAACCTGCTTATTTACGTGTTGCTAGCCGTCATGCTGATAACGGGCCTTCTTGGCCATTGGCTAGACACGGGGGTCATTGCAGGGGTTGTACTGATCAACGCCATCATCGGCTTTATCCAGGAAGGCCGCGCAGAAGATGCCCTCAAGGCCATTCAAAAAATGTTATCACCGAGTGCCGAAGTTATTCGCAACAGCCAGCAACAAACCATCGCCGTGGAGAACTTAGTCGTCGGGGATATCGTATTACTGCAATCTGGGGATCGAATACCTGCCGACTTGCGGCTTTGCCGTGCCAAAGGGCTACAAATTTCAGAGGCAGCCTTAACGGGAGAGTCTGTCGCCGTGGATAAACAGTGTGAACCGGTTACATACCAGAGCGACTTGGCAAACCGTGCTTGCATGGCCTATTCCGGCACCTTGGTCACCCATGGTATTGGAACTGGAATTGTAGTCGCGACAGGGGTTAAAACTGAATTGGGGCAGATCAGTGAACTCGTATCAAAGGTTAGATCAACCCAAACCCCGTTACTCAAACAAATCGCCCTCTTCAGTCGCTGGCTGACAGCCACTATCCTGACTTTAGCAACCGCCACCTTTTCCTATGGTGTCCTGATCCGGGATTACCCCTTAACCAATATGTTTCTTGCCGCTGTCAGCCTAGCCGTTGCCGCAATACCCGAGGGACTACCGGCTATTATGACTATCACTCTGGCGATCGGCGTCGAAAGAATGGCTAGGCGTAAGGCCGTAATCCGTCGTCTTCCTGCCGTCGAAACCTTAGGTGCAGTCACTGTGATCTGCACCGACAAGACGGGGACATTAACCCGCAACGAAATGACTGTCAGAACAATTATCACCGTCGACAACCACTATACGCTCAGTGGCACCGGTTATGATCCACACGGTATTCTGACCTGTGGCAATCAAACCGTTTTCCCCGAAACCGGCTCACCTCTATTGCAAACAATCGAAGCTGCCGTTCTGTGCAATGACGCCACACTTCGCAAAGAAAAGCACGAATGGCTCATCCATGGGGACCCTTTGGAAGGTGCCTTATTAGTTGCAGGTACTAAGATCGGACTTGATGCAGCCGGTGTAAAAAATCAATATCCACGCACTGATTTGATCCCCTTCGAATCTGAGCACCGCTTTATGGCGACGTTACACCATAGCCATGATGGGCAGGCCTTTATTTTCCTCAAAGGAGCACCAGAGCGTATTCTGGAGATGTGTCACCAGCAACTCACCGCTTCCGGTCCCGTCCCCGTACAACCGGACTATTGGCTCTCGATGATCGAGCAACAGGCACAGAATGGCCAACGACTATTAGCGATCGCTTACCGTGCAGCGCAAAAAGATCAGGTTGAGCTGACTTTCGATGATATGGGTGATCAATTCATCATGTTAGGGTTATTTGGCTTGATTGACCCACCGCGCGAAGAAGCGATTGAATCCGTACATATCTGCAATAAAGCCGGCATTCGAGTCAAAATGATCACCGGCGATCATGCACTAACAGCTCGAGCCGTTGCCCGCCAGATAGGGCTATCAAATGCCCAAGAAACACTTACCGGTCATCAAATGGACCAACTCAGTAATGAAGAACTGTTCGAGGTTGCCACCCAAATTGATATTTATGCCCGGGTTAACCCCAAACACAAAATGCGTCTAATCAAAATACTACAACAGCATCACCATATCGTCGCCATGACCGGAGATGGCGTCAATGATGCACCAGCACTGAAACGGTCTGACATCGGTACCGCTATGGGTAAAAATGGGACAGAGGCAGCAAAAGAAGCTTCTGAGATGGTATTGGCCGACGACAACTTTGCCACTATCACCGCCGCAGTTGAAGAGGGGCGGGCTGTTTACGACAATTTACGAAAAGCAATCCTGTTCATCCTGCCGACCAATGGCGGTGAAGCCCTCATCATTCTCACCGCTGTCTTACTTGGCTTCCCGCAGTTACCCTTAACTCCAGTACAAATCCTATGGGTAAATATGATCACTGCCGTGACATTGGCACTGTCACTCGCTTTTGAGCCCAAAGAGTCGAGCCTTATGCAACGCCTTCCCCGTCCTCCTAGCCAACCCCTGCTCAATAACCACCTTATTTGGCGAGTCGTCTTTGTCTCCATCATTATCATGGGAGGCACACTGGGACTTTTCCAATGGGAACTGACCCACCATGCTGATATTGAACGCGCTCGGACTATTGCAGTGAATACTCTTGTCATGTTTGAAGTATTCTACCTCTTTAATTCCCGCTTTATTCTGGCCCCTATTTGCCGCCGTCAAGACATTGTGGGGAACCGCTATGTTCTTCTGGCTATCGCGGCTCTCAGCGTTTTCCAGCTTGGCTTTACCTACCTTCCTATAATGCAAACACTGTTCGGCACCTATGCAATCGAGATGAGTGCCTGGCCACAAATTATCGTCGTTGCCTCAAGTGTTTTTATCCTCGTCGAAGTCGAAAAAGCCATTATGAGAAAATACCAATCTAGATCACAACCGCCCTCCTAGTTGCTTAATCATAAACAACTAAGTCCAAAGAGAGTTGGTACTTCGATCTCAAAATCACCACATAAAATTAACAAATCCAATTACATGCTTCTTCTTGCCTGCTACTATTCTTGCATCATAACAATAACAAATACCGCTTCATGCCCACTGAGACCCCATTTTCTTATCAATCATTGAATCGCCGAAACTGCACTAGCCGAAAATGGACGAGTGTCTCTGTTATTGTTGCTCTCATCGCATCATCACTGCTTTCTTCAGTTGTTGTCCTTAACCCTCAGTATTTTGCTAAACAATCAGGTTGGCTAACAGGTCAAAAAGTCCTGATTTGTACATCAGAAGGGTTACGCTGGACCTCTACATCAGTACTCGAACAAAAAAACAGCCATCAACACAGCAGTGACCACCAAAGCTTCAATGCACACTGCCCTACCTTCAAATTACATAACAATAAAAACTTATCTTTAGACGCTAGCTACACGCTTGTTCATTACATTCAATTTGTAGGACGTCTTGTTGAATATCAATCACTACAGAAGCAGGTTATTGACCGGCTATACCTGATCGCGCCCAAACATTCTCCTCCTTTATCTTAAGTACACAGTATGACTTAAAGAGAAATAGATTAATAAATTTAACTGGCATGACGCCAATTGGAGAACGTAATGAAAACTATAAAAAGTATTCTACTGGGAAGTCTATTCGCATTCACCACCACGGTTAGCGCTCACGATTACAAAGCGGGTGATTTACACATTACCCACCCTTGGTCAAAACAAGTGCCGCCCACCTCGCAAGTTGCAGCTGCATTTTTCAATATCATGAACCAAAGCAACAACAGCGACGAACTGATCAGTGCTTCGTCTCCTATCGCAGGGAAAACCGAACTACACGCACATATGCATGAAGACGGCATGATGAAAATGCGTGAAGTAGGGAAGATTGATATCCCAGCAAATGACTCACAAGCATTGAAACCAGGTGGTTATCACATTATGTTCTTTAATCTAAAAGAGGTGCCACAACTGGGGGAAAGCTTCCCATTAACCCTGAACTTCAAACATGCTGGAACCGTTAAGGTTGAAGTCAAAGTGGAAGAAGCAACTTATATGCCAGAGGGCATGAAAGAAGAAATGGACCACAGTAATCACTGATAATTCATTCTAAGCGTTCATGTTCTACCTCGTTAAGCCGCCGTCATAGCGGCTTTCTTCTTCACCCTTCATGACATTTGTCATTCCCTTGCTAAAGCTCGGCATTTACACTGTAAAGTTGTAAATACTATCTATAAGCGACACTTATGCGCCTGGACGACCTGAAACTGTTTACCACCGTTGTTGAACTCGGTAGCTTCTCTGCGGCCGCGAATGCACTCGACTTACCTCGCGCTAATGTAAGCCGTCGCATTGGCGAACTGGAAAAATACCTCAATGCCCAACTCTTTTTCCGAACCACGCGAAAACTACGCCTGACCCAGCATGGTGAAGTGCTCTATCATGAGCTATTAAAGGTGGTTCAAGGGTTAGAGAAAGCACAAGAGGCAATGTATCAGCTCGACAACAAGCCGACAGGGAAAGTAAAAATCGGTGCACTTCCCGACAGTGATGAGCTCTTGCAACCCATCCTCAATCAATTCCAGCTACAATATCCAGATATCGAATTGGATGTCCGTTTCAGCACTAATGGCTACCAAGATCTTTATGAACAAGGTCTCGACTTAAGCTTTCATGTTGGCCAGTTACAAGACTCTAGCCTCGTCGCAAGGCATATAACTTCTATACATCGTTTCTTGTTAGCTAGCCCGGAATACATCAAACAATACGGTGAACCCCAAAGTATCAATGATCTCTCCCAGCATCGCTGTATTTGCTATCGTTGGCACGATGGAAGAGTCGAAGACACATGGCGCTTTACTGACTCAACACTCAAAGTTAAACCTGTTCTTAGCAGCAACAGCACCGGCTATATTCGCCGCTCAATGATCGCAGGCCAAGGGATCAGCTTTCTACCAATGCTACTCGCAATCAACGCGATGGAATCCGGAGAGCTTGTCCAGATTCTCCCAGACTGTAAATCACAATCCGAAGATCTATGGCTGGTTTACCCCGACAGAATGGGCATAAGTAATGCAACTCGAGTGCTAATCAATCACCTACTAGAACATTTACCAAAAGTCTTTTGATTGTCGTATTTTTGGTATCAAATACCGGCATAAAACCAGATTAGCAAGGGTTTTAGCGCCTTTATTGTCACATATTTCATGACAGTGTTTCACAGCACAGCCTGATTATCCCTTCCCACTTAAAACTTAAAATAACACTGTTTTTTATAAACAGCTTTTTTGAGTGGAATGGAATATGAAAACAATAAATCCTTTTATTTTGGCACCCGTCGCCATGCTTACGCTAAGCGGTTGTACAGACACGACAACAACTTCGGTTGACAAGTCGCCGCGCCCAGTACAAGTCGTGGAGCTTGGTGGCCAGCATCAATTCAATACCCGTCAGTTCTCAGGTGTATTAGAAGCAATAGATACCGCAAACCTGGCCTTTAAAGTGCCAGGCACCATTACAGAAGTGATGGTAAAAACCGGTGAACAGGTCAAGCAAGGTCAAGTTATCGCTAGACTTGATCCTCACGATTACCAAGTCGCAGTACTCGAACTGGAGGCACGATTAGATGAAGCAAAAGCAGCGAATGCCCTTGCTAGCATTGAGCTTAAGCGTGTAAAACAAGCGACCAACGACAATGCCATCGCTGCCGTCAACCTTGATCGGGCAGTGTCTGGTTACAAGCGTAGCCAAGCGATGGTAAAAGTAGTCGAGCAAAACCTCCAGAAAGCCAAAGATGCCCTCGCTTACACGGAATTAACCGCACCCTTTGACGGTGTTGTCGGTAAACGCTTCAGTGAACAATTTGAACAGGCAGCTCCGGGGTTACCGGTATTTACTCTCCACCAGCCAAATCATCTACAAGCCGTCGTTGATATACCGGAAAGCTTGATTAACCAATTCAAAGAGCAGCCCTCAGGCACTGTTTCATGGTATGGCAATACCGATATTATTCCAGCCACGCTAAAGGAAGTTAACACCCTGCCAGATCCGATTAAGCAAACCTATCAGATCACCTATCAGCTAGATCATAGTGTATTGACGATGACAACTGATGCTCTGCCGGGAAAAGCCATACAGTTAAATGTCGCATTTGAACAAGGTGAAGGCCAGTATTGCATTCCTTATTCAGCCATTATTCAAATCGGTACAACGCACACTGTATTTGCTATCGAGAATGGAAAAACGCACCCAACACCGGTAAACATAGAGTCACTACAAGCAGACCTAGCCTGCGTCACTGGCAACCTTAATGCTGGCGACAAAATCATTACCGCAGGAGTGCATTACCTTAAACCGGGACAACCCGTCGGTAAGCTGCTTACGACAGCACTCGTCACACCGCACGTACCACAAAATATGCACCAAGGTATGCAGCTTGCTTCAACGCCAAGCCAGTCAAAACCAGTGCTGCCAAAACCAATGCTGTCAAAACCAGAAACACGATAGGTGAGAACAATGAACCTTGCAGAATTTGCAATTCGACAACGCACCTTTATCGTTTTCTTTAGTGTGTTGTGTGTTATTGCTGGTATCACCTCATATTTCAAGCTCGGTAAGCTGGAAGATCCAACATTCACGGTCAAAAGCGCCGTTATTGTCACTCTCTACCCCGGCGCATCCGCGCAGGAAGTTGAACAACAAGTCACAGATAAAGTCGAAACCAAGCTTCAAGAAATGGAGAGCCTATGGAAGCTTCGTTCTTTGTCTCGACCGGGAAGCTCGATGATTTTTGTCGACCTTCAAGAGGCAACTAACTCTAAAGATCTTCCCCAGCAGTGGGACTTACTTCGCCGTAAGGTCAATGACGTTAAGCTCAATTTACCGGCAACAGCCCAGATCAGCATTGTGCAGGATGAGTTCTCTGAAGTTTACGGCATGCTATTTGCCGTAACTGGTGAGGGTGTCGAGCCCAGCGAACTACGCCTATATGCTAAAGAGCTGCAACGTCGCCTGAAAGCTGTTGATGGCATTAAGAAGATAGAGCTTCACGGTGTACGAAACCAAGTGGTGAATATCGACTTACCTGATGAACGCTTGGCCGAATATGGCCTGTCTTCAGCACAAGTTATCAACCAACTTGCCAGCCAGAACATGATTTACGATGCCGGCAAATTCAAAGCTGGAATCGAGCGTATTCGCATTGACCAAGGCAGTGAATTTACCAGTCTGAATGATATTAGAAACTTAATGATCAAAGGCGGCGTAGGTAACTTGGGAACGGGACTAATCCGCCTTGGCGATATAGCCACCGTTTCAATGGCCGACCAAACACCGGCATTATCAGAAAGCCGCTTTAATGGTATCGACGCCGTCACACTGGCAGTCAGCCCGAACTCAGGCATCAATGTGGTGTCGCTTGGTGACCAGCTCAATCAGATCATCGATGAATACCAGCAAAACCTGCCTATCGGTGTAGAGATAAATACTGTTGCTTTCCAACCGGAAGAAGTACAAAAGTCTATCAACAACTTCGTGTCCAACCTCATTGAAAGTGTATTGATAGTCGTTGTGATCCTATGGCTATTCATGGGACTCAAGAGTGCCCTTATTGTGGGTAGCAGTTTGATGCTTACCATCCTGCTGACCTTGATCTATATGAAGATCGACGCGATTGATCTTCAGCGCGTTTCTCTGGGAACCTTTATCCTTGCTCTGGGTATGTTGGTCGATAATGCGATTGTCGTGACCGACATGATCATTTCAAAGGTCAATAAAGGAATGGACCGCTTGAAAGCGGCAAAAGAAACGATAGAGGAGACTGCTGTACCATTACTCGCTGCGACCTTTATCGCGGTGATGGGGGCAAGCCCCGTTATGTTTTCGCAGACCGACTCTGCTGAGTTTGCAAGTTCGGTATTCTGGGTAATGTGTGCGTCGCTGTTACTGTCTTGGCTTATTGCAATGACCATCACTCCTTTGATGTGCTGGGCATGGATCAAACCGAAAGAGGGACAAAACAAGCTAGGCGAAGAGCAACAACAGGCAAATAAGCCGTCACTATACCGAAAAGCGGTTCACTACACGGTACGTCATCCTCTTAAAGGTCTCAGCCTACTAGTGCCCCTACTTGCTATCACCGCCTTTGTTGTTCCTCATATCGCAGTGAACTTCATGCCGACCTCTGACCGCCCGATGGTATTTCTGGACTACTGGTTACCCAACGGCGCACAGATAGAGAAAACATCGACAGATATGGAACGCATTGAAGACTGGCTTCGAGAGCAACCTGAGGTCAAAGATTTCACAACCTTTATCGGCGCCAGTGCACCGCGATTCTCAGTCACCGTCGAGCCCGAGCCTTATGATCCGAGCTATGGTCAAATTCTGATCAACACCCATGATTACGAGGGAATTTCAGCGCTAGAGCGTCGTGGCGATCAATGGTTGGCTCAGCAGTTTCCGCATGCCGAACCTCGCTTCCGGGCGCTCAAACTTGCGACCAAAGACAAATTCAGTATTGAAGCAAGGTTTATTGGCCCAGATCCTGATGTGCTACATCAGCTTTCACAGCAAGCCCAAACCATTATGCGGGCCCACCCGAATACCAAGTATGTTCGTGATGACTGGCGCCAAAAAAGCAAAGTGATTGCGCCTCAACTAAACCAAGAGCAAGCACGTCGTGCTGGTATCAACCGTACAGATGTTGCCTTGGCAATCCAACGTGCGACCGACGGTGTTACATTGGCACAACTTCACCAAGGCGATGAACTGATCCCTATCAAGATCCGCAGCGCCGATGCTGACATCAACTCGTTAGAAACACTGCCGGTGCGCTCACTAATGGGCATGCACTCTGTACCACTAGGACAAGTGGTCGACAGCTTTGAACTCAAAGATGAAGAGAGCATGATTTGGCGTCGAAACCGTGTTCCAGCGATCACCGTGCAGGCAGGTGTAGACGGGATGACAGTATCAGAAGTACGTAAGCAACTTATCGCCGATATTGAGTCAATAGAATTGCCTAATGGTTATTATTTTGAGTGGGGCGGTGAGTATTACGATGAAGACCGAGCAATTACCGATACCCTCAACCAGTTACCGAAAGCCCTGCTTATTATGGTGATCATCCTCGTTGCACTATTCAACGGCTTTAAGCAGCCCATCATCATTCTGACGACGGTGCCGTTGGCTGCGACTGGTGCTAGCTGGTTCTTGTTAATGGTTGATAAGCCCTTCGGCTTCATGGCCTTAATCGGTGCGATAGCCCTATCGGGAATGATCATAAAAAACGGTATCGTCTTAATGGATCAAATCGAACTAGAAAGGAAAAATGGCAAAGGCTTGGAAGAAGCCATTGAGGAGGCTACGTTAAACCGCACCATGGCAATTTCCATGGGTGCCCTTACTACAGCTCTAGGTATGATCCCGCTCCTGTCAGATCGCTTATTCGACCAAATGGCAGCAACTATCATCGGCGGCTTGGCTGCAGCAACAGTGTTATCTCTGTTTGTGATGCCAGCGCTATACCGCCTATTTTATCGAGCTGATCTAAAACAACACGCCAACGATGCTATGGTGACCAAGGAGCTGCCTAATGAAAATGCCTAAACTATCTGCATTAGCCGTCGCCCTGATATTAACCGGCTGTGCGTCAGCACCTGACTACACGCAGCCGAGTAATGCGCTAACGGAAACCTTCTTGAATCAATCGATTAAAGGGATTCATTCGGGGCATAGCCTAGAAGGTCAACTAACTAATGCTCATTGGTGGTCTCAGTTTGATGACCCTATGCTAAACCAGTTGGTTAAGGATGCCCAAAATCAAAGTATTCCTCTGAAAGTGGCTTCTGAGCGGATTAAATCGGCACAAGCTTTCAACCGTATTGTAGAGTCTTTCAAGGTACCTACCGTCAACCTAGGTGCGGGTTACACCTCGTATGGCATCAGTGACAATGACCCTTTGCTGGGTGCTGCAGTATCAGCCAATAACCCATTGGGCACTGCACTTATCGACAGTGATCAAAGTGCCTTTCATGCTGGAATGACCATAGCTTGGGAACTGGATTTATTTGGCCGAATCGACAATCAAGCCAAAGCCGCATCTATCCGTGCTGAGCAAGCAGAAATCATGCGGCAGGGACTAACAACCTTGATCACCAGTGATGTGATCCATAACTACCTCCAATACCGTGGCGCACAAGAGCGCAAAGCAATTGCGCTTGATCTTGTAAACGATCAGCAGCAAACACTAGCGTTGGTAGAGAAGGTCAATCGCAGTGGGTATGGTTCCCAACTTGATGTCGCAAGGGCAAAAGCCATGCTCGCAGCGACAAAAGCGGTGATCCCGCAACTGGAAACGGCTGAAAATGCCCACCGGCAGCGTTTGGCTATTTTACTAGGTGAGTCACCAAGACAGATGCAAAACAGGCTGAAGAGAACATCACCACTACCAGCGTTTAACGGTGTTATTCCAACTGGCTTACCCTCAAACCTTCTGCAAAGAAGGCCTGATTTACGTATCGCTGAGCGGGAAATGGCGGCACAAAATGCAGAGTTAGCGGCAGCTGTCGCCAACCAATACCCGAAATTTTACCTAACCGGTACACCGGGTTTATTGGCGAACGACTTTGATGACGTATTTAACAGTGACTCTGCAACATGGCTAGCCAGCGTCGGCGTCAGTTGGAACATATTCGACGGTGGCCGTACCGATGCCATGATCAAGATGCAAGAGTCACGGTTTGAAGCCAGCGTGCTGTCATATCAACATGCCGTAAACAGTGCCATTGGTGAAGTGGAAACCATGCTCAATGGCTATGGCAACAGCCAGCAATACCATAGCCTTATTTCTGAGGCAAAATCGGAAACTGACACCGCAGTGAATAAAGCTATCTCGCTCTACAAAGCAGGCTTAATTGACTATCTCGCCATACTTGATGCTCAACGACAGCAGCATGCGATGCGAGACCGAGAAGTCGCCGCCCGCCTCCAAACCGCCAACATGGTCGTGGGCTTGAATAAAGCTCTTGGAGGTGATTGGAACATTTAAGTTTTGCCCAGCAGGTTGCTCGCTCTACCACTCATAACAGGCCTGCTGGGCCTTTTCCTCTGTACAGAATTAACCTTTCCCCGCAAGTACCTCCTCCTGGCTTTCTACCCTATTAGCTAACTAAGCTATTTCCTGCTTGATTGGTCTGATGAGTTGTTAAATAATGATTTAACAACTGAAAGATAATGTCGCTTTTCATCCATATAGGGATATCAAGATGAAACTGCACCAAATAGATGGCTACATCCAATCGATATATCTGGTCGAATACCGCTATGGCCTACTCTTGCTCGATGGTTGCTGCCGCGCTGACATCCCTATCCTGCTCAAATTCATTTCCGACAACCTGAACCGCCCAGTAAAAGATCTCAAATTGGTCGTCGTCACCCACATGCATCCCGATCACGCAGGCGCTGCCCATCGACTACGCAACCTGACAGGATGCCGCGTCGCTTCTGCCAATATAAAGGGTCAATGGTATCAAGGTGTTGATGGTGTACTGATGCACTGGACTGATTTGTTACTAGCCAATTGGGTAGCTAGGCGAATGAAAAAACCACGCCAGAATTTATGGTATAACGCCAAACTAAAACCCGATTTCCTATTGGATGATCAAGAACGCTTACCCGGCTTTCCAGAGTGGCAAGCCTTATCAACACAAGGGCATACTGATCGTGACTTGTCGCTCTACCACCCAGACTCCGGTCAAGTTTATGTCGCAGATTTGATGGTACGAGTGAAAGGACGCTATATTCCCCCCTTCCCCGTTTTTTACCCAAAGCGCTATCGGCATTCAATTAATAAGATTATCTCCTTATCGCCCAAGCACTTATTGCTGGCCCATGGTGGTAAAATCACCCCAACGGCTGAGGATTTTCAGCACCTGCTTGAGAAGGCTCCCACTACACCAAGCACGCATTGGCGCTCGGTAAAAACCAAGTTCAAACGTGCATTTTCTGCAACATGAGTTGCCGTTATTACCAATAAGATTAAGATACTCTCGTTAAGCACAACGTGTACCGCCGGAACAAACGATGACGACAAACGCAAATACTCAAACAGCTCGACCTTGCCTGATGTCGGCATGGTCAGAGCACGCGCAACTTCTAGGGCACTGGCTAAAGGCAAAGTCGCATGATGAATCATTAGCAGAGGATCTGCTGCAAGAAGTTTTCATTCGGGCAATGGTCAAAGACCATGAGTTTTGTGACATCGCTAACCCCCGCGCTTGGCTATACCGCGTTGCAAACAATCTGCTCATTGACCACAGCCGAAAAAAACATCCTGTCCAGTTAGAGCAAGATATCGAGCAAGAAAGCGATCCCGAGGCGGTTATCGACACCCTCACCCAATGCCTCACCCGTGTCTTATCAGAACTACCAGAACAAGATAGCCACGTATTGAAAGCTTGTGACATCCAAAAGATGCCACAGCAAGAGTACGCTAACCAAAACAGGTTGACCCTGCCCGCCGTAAAATCACGTCTATTGCGTGCCCGAGGAAAACTGAGACAACAGCTAATGTCATCTTGCCAAGTGAAGCTGGATACCAACCAGCAAGTGTGTTGCTTTACGCCAAGAGAAGATAATTAGCGAAAACACGCGAGACCAACTGAGGGCTTTATGTACACCCCAAATTTATGGATCACAAAGTAGTCTAAATTCGCTGTCTGGAATATGACCAATTGATTTTAAAATTGAGTTCAAGAAAGACTGCATTCTAGGGGGGATGAAAAATGGTTTTTCGCCGGATTATACGCATTAGCTTCAGAGGCTATAATGGAAGATATTTTCGACTGTTGAAGTTTGGATGCTTCTGAAATACAAGCATTATCTGTCTACAACCAAGTACTACAAAGCTTCGTTTAATGAACTCCTTGATGTACTTCATAATCTGTAATGAGGCGATTGGGGTATGCGTATACTGTATTCAGCGATGGGGCTTAAATTCTTTTGATGACTTTTTGGCAAATGTGAACCCGTCGCACAGTTTATCCTGGGTCAGATTGCTGTAAATGATTATCTTCGTTAGTGTGCGCGAAAATCGTCAGCAGAATAAGGTTTCTGAGTTGTTTTCCATGTTAAAGTGCTGTGGCTTCAAATTGAGTATATGCTTCCTTAGTCTTTCACTGCTCTCAGCATGTGGCGGAGGAGGTGATAGTGATTCGGGAAATGGTGGTGTCCAGCCTCCTGTCCCCCCTGAGCCGCTCCCCCTGACACAAGATCAGCGATATGACCTTCTCTATCGGTCGACATTTGGTCCTCAACCGGGCTCCTATCAAGAATTAGCAAACTTAGGCTATGTGACTTGGCTAGATAAGCAGTTTTCTATGGCTCCAAGTTTGCATTCAACACGTCTGAAAGAGTATCCACTTGAAGGGGAGACGGATAGTTACAACCAAGCGGATCGCGCGGCAGTTTGGTGGGATCTCAGCCTGAATGCGCCGGATCAGCTTCGGCAGCGTGTCGCGTTTGCATTGAGTGAAATATTCGTGATTTCACGGTATGGCGCTAGCTTGGGTGGCCGTACATTAGAGATGACCGACTACTACGACATGCTCATCACACATGCTTTTGGCAATTATCGTGATCTGATTGAATCAGTGACGCTTCATGCCGCAATGGGTGATTACTTGTCAATGATGGCTAATCAAAAGGCTGACCCAGAGAGCAATCGCTACCCTGACGAAAACTATGCCCGTGAAGTGATGCAATTATTTAGCATCGGGCTCTATGAATTAAATCCTGATGGCACGGAGAAACTGGATAGCCAAGGACAGCTGATTCCAACTTACTCGCAAGATGATATTGAAAATCTTGCACGCGTGTTTACCGGTTGGAACGTCGCTGAGAAAAACCAACCATGGTGGGGGTCTAAGGATGGGAATTGGTTCTTGCCAATGGTCGCTTATTCTGAGCATCATGACGATGAAGAAAAGGTGGTGATGGGAGAAATATTTACACAAGGGCAAACCGCCGAACAAGATATGGCACAGGCGATGGATATGTTGCTTAATCACCCGAACACTGCTCCGTTGATTAGTAAGCACCTTATCCAAAGATTGGTGACGTCGAATCCTTCTCCAGCTTATGTTGCCCGAGTTAGTGCACTATTTGCCGATAATGGTGCGGGAGTAAGAGGTGAGCTTGAAGCGGTAATCCGCGGGGTTCTAACTGATAGCGAAGCACTTAGCGGCGGTGATCGATTACCAGTTAAGATGAAAGAACCGTTGATAGCAATGACCAATTTCTTCCGCGCCTTTGAGGCAAAATCAGCCGATCCTTCGGGGCGCTTCCATAACTCTATTGGCACGTTTGGGTCATACGGACAGTCTCCGCTTGGCTCGCCAAGTGTGTTCAATTTCTTCTCTCCAGATTACACCCCAAATGGCGAGATCGCTGCCGCGAATGACGTTGCGCCAGAGTTTGAGATTCTGAGCTGGAACAACTTTATCCTCACCAATAATCAGCTTTGGGCAGCAACTGGCCGAACAGATTACGAGGGAGAAGATAACCCTAATCGCATTGTTATTAATACAGCGCCTTTAGAAGCGATCGCCAATGATCACTCGGCATTGATCGATGAGATCGAGAAGCGATTGCTTTCTCAAAGAATGAGTGAGCCGCTTAGAGCCATCGTATTAGAAGGATTAGAAGATCTTCGCGATACACAGCAAAGTTTAAAGGTCCGCAATGCACTCTATATTGTCGTGACAAGTCAAGAGTTTCATATTGAGGAGTTAGCCCAATGATTTCACGTCGTCAACTGTTAGCGGCTATGACCTCGGCACCGCTTGTCTCGATGATGGGTACCGGCTCTGCACATGCGCTGCCAAATAATGATTATAAAGCTCTTGTCTGTGTGTTTTTGTTTGGCGGGAATGATGGCTTTAACATGTTGGTGCCTAAGGATAATGCACACTATGATGAGTACGCTAATGCTCGTCCAGATATTGCCATCCCACAAGCTTCATTATTGCCTTTGTCGTTAAATACGGGGTCCAATCTGACATTGGGTTTACACCCATCAATGGCTGACGTTCAAAATCTTTTCGACAGTGGAAAAATGGTCGCCATTGCGAACAGCGGTATATTGATAGAACCTTCAACGAAAGCGGGTTTAGAGGATGGAACTCACGCGATGCCACCCTTTTTATTTTCTCACAATTCACAACAAGCTGAATGGCAACGTGGTTGGTCTGGCAGCACCACAACGTTAGGCTGGGCGGGGCGGTTGATGGATGTGCTCAGTAGCGATACTGACGCAATTAGCCCAACGTTTAGCCTTAATGGCTATGCTCAGCTACTGAATGGCAGCGATCATAGTGCTAACCTTATCAATGCATCATCACTTCCTCAAGTGAATGCCATCAATAACGAACAGCGTCGTAAGAGCTTTGATCAGGTGATGAATCTATCCCCACTGACGGCGTTTGGGCGAGAGTTTGATCGGGTGAAGGATGATTCGATTTCAATACGAGATACGCTAGCAGCGGCGATTGATTCTGTGCCGATAGAAGAGCATTTTCCTGATATTTCGTTAAGTCATCAGCTACATACGGTCGCGCGATTGATCAAGTCGAGTGATCAACTTGGGCATCAGAAGCAAGTCTATTTTGTCGGCTTAGGTGGCTTTGATACACACGCCAATCAATTGGATGACCATGCGGAATTGATGAGCGCTTTGAGTCAGTCGCTTGCCGCGTTCAATCAGTCAATGGAAGCATCAGGACTGGGCGATAAAGTCACAACAATAACGATGTCTGATTTTGGTCGACGCTTAGCGAGCAATGGCACCGGAACAGACCATGGCTGGGCGAGTAATCATCTTGTGATGGGCGGCGCATTAAATAGTGGACAGTTATACGGACAGTGGCCATCGTTAATCCTTGATGGAGAAAATGATTTCAATAAAGGACGAATGATTCCGACGACTTCCGTTGAACAAATTGGTGCGACAATCGCGAAATGGATGGGAGTGAGGAGTGATAGTGCAATGGCTCATATCTTTCCAAACTTAGCTAATTTCCCGGTACAAGATTTAGGGTTCTTGAAATAATTGAGCTTGAATGTTCATCAGAACCACCAGTACAAAAGCACTCGTAGATTTACCTACGGGTGCTTAATAGCTTGTTTTCTGTTAGTGCGGAATACCGACAATTCTCGGCAGTTGAGCAATTGCAATAATTGTTCAACTGCCCATTCTTTCTTTTAGCTGCTCTCACTTTGCAAAGTCACCACTATTACACCATACACAATGATTGGTTAATTACACCAAGGCGGCTACTCTACAGACTTAATTGCTTCCATCAGGGTTTTGTTGAACTCATTAGGTTTTTCTAACATTGGGAAGTGTCCTGAGTCTTCAATATAATAAATACTGTAGTCTTTAATGTGTTTCTTATTCTCTTCCGAGTTCGTTGGCCATAATCGAGCATTCACCAGCACTACCGGCACATTAACACTCTCATAAACGCGACGGGCTTCACCGCTGACATACTGGCCTAAGTAATGACGAAATTGGTTGATAGCGATAGCGGGTGGTGCAGATGCCATATCTTCCGTTACCCAATAAAGCAATTTTTCGTCGACCTCTAGTGGTAGCGAGTCCTTTACGAATACTGTCATCCCTTGTTGAAAGTCATCTTCAAAGGGTTTGGTCATTAGATCAAGGTCGTCTTGTGATAACTCTATAGCCACATTCTGTGAAGTATCGACACCAATAATGCCAATCACTTTGTTAGGCATTAGCTTCGCCGCTTCGGCGATAACTCCGCCCCCCATTGAGTGCCCCACTAAGATAACAGAGTCTAGGTTTTCTTTCTCAATCACAGCTTTAATGTCATGAGCAAAAGAGAGCATGGTGAACTCTTTTCGGTTGAATGATGAGTGTCCATGTCCCGCTAAGTCCATCGAGATCACTTTGTATTCTTCTGAAAAATAACCAATTTGGTTTTGCCATAGCCTGCTATCTAAACTCCAACCGTGAATGAAGATAAGGGCAGTTCCCTTGCCCTCAGTTACGCTATAAGCGATTTTCTCCGCATCATTAGAGGTTGCGACACCATACTTAACGGCGCTATTGCTGGCTAAAGCCATCACGCTGTTGAATGACATGAATACCAAGAATGTCATCGTCAAAATTAAACGTTTCATAGTTTCTCTCTGTTTACCTTCTAAGAGCACACACGTAGCGCCCTCTTCTCAATATAGTTACTATGAACTATGAACTATGAAGTTATAGACAGGTCAAGATTGATTTAGTAAGACATAGAGTAACGCCAATTAGGCAAATGAACGGTAGTTAAGGTGAGAAAAATTGGTTCAATCCATCCGCTGTTATAATCCACCCGCTGTTATAAGCTGGCTCAGATATGCCCCAAAGTTTGCTAGCAGGTTTTCAATAAGAGCACTCCTGCCTTGATTTACCCTTAGCTAAGTTAATGATTCAGTCAAATCGATAATCCTGTCACATACCAGATTTTGGCTTCACACCTCCTTTTGATATAGGGGATTATGATATGTTGAATTTTTCAACATATCACACAGTACTTACATGAGAAGCCCTGTATATTCAGCCAACTATGCAGCAGTGCTTTGAGTAAAAATTGATGTGATAAACAGAAATTTCAATATATAAAGCTGTTAGGGGGTAGTGATTCATGCATCGAGCAATTTTTCTAATAGTTTTCTTTATCAGTGGTTGTACTACAGCACTGTGGGCTCCCGATTTTAAAGAGGAAACAGTAAACGGTTTTTACATAAATCAGCAAAATGGCGATTTAGTAGTAACTACAATCAATTCTGCATATATATTTCCATCGGAGAGTAAGTTAGGTGAGGCTCTTCTCCTTACAAGGGAAGAGACTTTTTACCCAGTGTTCGAGGACTTTTCTTTATCGAAAGAGAATGTAGTCAGTGGTCAGGTTTCGTTGGTATTTACTGGGGTTGACCCTTCCAGCGAATTTACCCATAAAATGATGAATCTTGGCTTCACTAATGATGACGTGATCAACCGGTTGAAACTAACTGAACAAATACAGGGTAAGAGATATACCATTGATGGAGCGCTTCCTCTGGAAATGCTAGAAAAGAATTATGTCATATGGGTTGCTCAACCAGCAGAGCCACTCGAAACGGCCGGTAAAGTCGTAGTTACACCTGTAACTATAGCTTACGATGCTGTTGTGACTGTTCCAGCGGTTTTTTTAATGGTGACAGTGATGGCTTTGGATCGCCCCTAACAAGACCATCAAGTCCACCCTTAATACGGCACAGCTTTGGTATGAATTGGCTTGTGAGTTTACGGTGGTCTTTCTAGTTTTGGGGCGGGCAACTTATGGCGGCGTTACCTTTCCATACCAAACTTAATCAATAATATTCTAATTTAGTAATATAGCTAACTCAGTTTTGTCCACAGGCGTGCCAGCACGATCACCGCTAGCATGTGATCACCAAGCGATTCTGTCGTATACGGTATCGGAATCCACGTATTAGCAAAGTAGCGAATCAATTCAAATTAAGATGCGTACGTATACTCAGCTTTACCGAACGCTAGATTTTTTGTTGGTAATGCATCATTGAATACCAATTTGGATAGCAAACTGGCTATGGTGAGAGTAGACCCTGTCGGTATTATTGATTTACAAAAGAGGGTCAAAACAGCTAAAGAAAAGCACCGAGAAGCTATACAATACTCATTCACAGAAAACCTCAAAGTAGCCACATATGTCTAAAGATTTTGATTTCACCACAGAATACACCCTCGACAAGACCTTTTTTGCAGAGTGTTATGATCAAACTAGCCGTCCTGCTGAATTTCCAAAAGCCTATTTAAAAGGAATACTTTTTCTTCTTTTTGGGGGGATTTTAGTAATATTTGAGCTACTACCCAGCGGTTACGTTGGTTGGTTCTTTGTTGTTTTGAGTATCATTGAGGCGCTTAGTGTTTATTTTAAGAGAACCTGGTGGTTATGGCGACAAACACTCAGCATGAGCTCTGGCAGCAAAGTGGTATTTCATGTTGACTTTAACGGTGTGAGTTATAAAAGCGGTAAAAATACCCGTAACATCGCCTGGAGTGAAATCGACCAACTTCAACAAAGCGATTTAGGTTTTATCCTTCATATGGGTAAACAGCGCCAATATATTAGTAAATCTTGCTTAAATGATGAAGTGATCGCATTCATGGTAGAGCAGCACGCTGTGTCAAAAATGAACTAACGACAATGCACGCAACACACTTATTACTTAAAATGGATTAGGGCTATGACCATGGATAGGCTCGCCTGTGGTTGGGTGAGTAAAGTAAATATCGCTGGCATGTAGCATTAAACGCAGTGGGATGTCATTCGCTTCAAGACTGTTGTTGAGTTCTGAGCTGTTATAAAGATCACAACCCAAAATAGGATGGCCAAATTCAAGGCTATGGATCCTCAATTGATGGGTGCGACCTGTAATTGGCCTGTATTGCACTAAAGTTCTAGGGGGGTTATCCAAGCGACTAATTACCTCATAGTCACTAATAGCACTTTTGCCCGTAGAGTGGCAAATCTTTACTCGGGGAAACAAAGCCTTATCTTTAGCAATAGGGGCAGATATTTGGCCACTGTCAGCTTCAACCCACCCAGCTAAAATAGCGAGGTAACGCTTTTGCACTGCCCGTGTTTGAAACTGTTTATTCAGACTCTTAGATGCAGCACTGTTAAGCCCCACAACCATAACGCCAGAAGTCCCTAAATCTAGCCGATGTGGCAATTTAGCATCTAAAAAAGCAGGTGTCGCTCTTGTAGTCAGGGTAGCGCTTTGGCCGTGAACTAAACGATGATGAACTGAATCCCAATTAAGCAGGTTTTTACCCGATAAACTTAACAAACCACTCGGTTTGTTAATCAATAAAATATCATCATCTTGATAAAGGATCTCTACCCTAGCCTGACACTCAGGTGCCACAAAATTATCAATTATTTCACTAGTAAGAAAAGAGTCCGATTTAGACATTTAAGGGTCCTGGTTAAATAAAAGTGAGAAGGTTATTTCCAAAAATGATTTAATTAATAATGGCATCCCACGTTGTTTCAAGATGATTTGCCACGAAAGCCCTGTATACACGGTTTAAAAAGTAAACGCTATTGATGGGAGATCACTAACAGATCTCTTTTACGCGACCGACATCGCCACTTTCTAAACGCACTTTAATTCCGTGAGGGTGATTTGGCGATTTAGTTAAAAGGTCTTTTACAATACCAGAGGTTAATGTTCCGCTACGCTGATCTTTTTTAAGAACAATTTTGACTGCTAACCCAGGGTGAATATCAGCTCGATTGGTTCCACTCATTCTCTCTTCCTTAGTGTTCAGAAAATTTCTGATTAAACGCTTATCATCGATAAGTGTTGTCTGCCAATGACAATACCCAAACCACTTTTAGGTGCTTGGGTATACCATCGGTTGCTTGTTTGGTTATGAATTTCTCAACCAAACATCAGCGTTGCCAAGACCTTTTTTCTTACGTTTTTTCTTACCTGTACCTTCCGGTTTTGCCATCGGCTTATTGGCCTCTAACATCTCTTGGGTAATGGTTTCATCGAGTTCAAACCCTTCCACCTGTTCACGATCAAGGCGGATCTTGTTTTTCTTCTCAATAACTTTGAAATGATGAAAGTCTTCATAATCAATCAATGACAGAGCGAGACCAACTTCACCAGCACGGCCACTTCGGCCAATACGGTGCATGTAGTCTGATGGGCTTCTTGGTAGATCAAAGTTAATCACTACCGGCAATTTTTCGATATCTAAACCTCGGGCCGCGATATCCGTTGCAATCAACACATCAATCTCACCGGACTTAAATGCTTCCAATATACGGGTACGGTAGCCCTGCCCTTTATCACCGTGAAACACTTCGGCTTCAATACCACGCTTATACAGTTTATCGGCTAGGTGCTCACAACTGTTCTTGGCATTGACGAAAACAAGCGCTTGTCGCCATTGATGCTGCTTGATCAAATGCGCTAGTACCGCTGTTTTTTCACCCTTATTTACGTTAAAAGCACGCTGCACAACGGTGCTGGCATCATCACTTTGTAATTGAATTTCAACAGGGTCATTAAGCAGCTCCTGTGTTAACGTCTGTACTTGCTCAGGAAATGTCGCTGAGAACAATAGCGTCTGCTTTTGTTTTGGTAATTGACCCAGCAATTCAGATAGCTCTTCAGTAAAGCCAAGGCTTAGCATTCGATCAGCTTCATCAAGCACTAAGGTCTTGACCTTATCGAGCTTAATCGCATTACTTGACATTAAATCGAGTAATCGACCTGGCGTGGCAACCAAAATATCGGTGCCACCACGTAGCGCCAACATTTGAGTATTCGCAGATACACCACCAAAAACAGCCACTGTTTTAATAGCACCGTTAAAGTGCACAGCGTATGACTTAACACTGTCAGCAACTTGTTTAGCCAGTTCACGCGTTGGTACTAAGATAAGTCCAGTTACATAGTTACCTTGGCTACCCTTCGGGTTCTCTTTGTTTTTTTGCGTAAAGAGATCCTGCAACATTGGCAGTGCAAACGCCGCCGTTTTGCCCGACCCCGTATTTGCGCCTGCAATCAAGTCACGCCCCGCTAAAACACTTGGAATAACTTGCGCTTGAATAGGTGTAGGCTGGTGATATTCCAGCTCTGTTAGTCGAGCTAACAAAGGTTGAATGAGGGCAAGTTCCGGAAAGCTGGCTGGCGTTTGGGCAGTAGTCATTGGGTAATAAAGGCTCTAGCAAAAATATTGGCGTGCATCTTAGCGTATTTGAGCCCTGCGAAGTAGCAGAATGATAAACCTATTCCCGCTGATATCGATTAATAACGTTCTCTATAGTCATTATTCCAAACATGATTTTTCGAACAAATGACTCTGAACTACCGACGAAGTAGAAATTAGGGTGCCGTGACCATATCTTTTGTAAGGTAATATCGAGCTGAGCGGCTTGTTCAGAAGACTCACTTCTCACTGGATTATTGCTACTGATATCATGCCCCGAGGCGCCAGCTGATTCGAAAAAGATAACAGCATCATAACGGGCTATTTCCTCGTCGAAGGTCGAGTTAACCTCCTTGAAAAAATCACTTTCCGTTCCCGGCCAATAAGCTAAGCCATCAAGTGATCCCCGATCGCATACTAGCAACCTTTCTGGAAAATGTGCTTTATTGATATCTTCCAAGTTTTTCTGTAATTGGAAAATTGTTTTCTGAATCATCTTAAGTACTTGCTCATCTTCTGAGCGCGTTATCCCGCCAGAAAATAGAACGGTTGCCGCCTCTGGAACAACAGCAATTTGGTTGCCTAGCTCCCGTCGAAAGAGATCCAAGGCGGTAGTTTTCCCACCTCCCGGACCACCAGTAACGACCACTTTCAGCTGCTTTTTCATCATAGGCTCTGGCTGACTGATATTTATCTAAAAGCTTAGTCAAAAAAATATGAATCCTTTTCATTCCGGCTTCGTCTTTATCAGTAGTGATTCAATTTAATAAGGACGAAGTATGTTCCAAGTCTTCACCGATATCGCCTCTTGGGCGGTTTATTCTGTACTGGGGTTATCTCCCAATACTCAACTAGCAGGAGCCCTGCATTTCTTCATCGATGACACCCTAAAAATATTCGCCTTATTACTTGTCATGATTTATTGCATTGCTTTGGTTCGTGCCTCGCTCAATGTTGAACGGGTAAGAGACTATTTAGCCGGAAAACACCGTGCGCTGGGCTATTCGCTTGGTTCGCTGTTTGGTGCAATCACCCCATTTTGCTCATGCTCTAGCATTCCGGTATTCCTTGGGTTCACTTCAGCCGGGATCCCTTTGGGGATAACTATGGCGTTTCTCATTACTTCCCCGCTGATCAACGAGGTCGCAGTTCTGTTACTGATGAGTCTACTCGGCTGGAAGTTCACCCTAGTATATATCGTGCTGGGTATGTCTGTCGGAATTCTGGGCGGTATATTCTTGGATGCCATCAAGGCTGAACGCTGGCTTCAACCTTTTGCGGCAAACGCCTTGAATCAAGGTAAAAAACTACAAAAAAAGGCGCAAAACAAACAAGAGGATACTCCCTGCTTCCAACCCAGTAAGGCATCCCTGACTTTGACAGAACGACATGATTTCGCCAAAGAAGAGGTTACCACCATTTTTGGCCGGGTGTGGAAGTGGGTCATTATCGGTGTGGGACTGGGTGCCGCCCTTCACGGCTTTGTACCTGAAAGTTGGATAGAGTCTTATTTAGGGGCTGGTCAATGGTGGTCAGTACCTGCAGCAGTTTTGCTCGGCATCCCGCTTTATTCTAATGCAACTGGGGTTATCCCCGTCATGGAGAGCCTTATCACCAATGGGCTACCCATTGGTACTACTCTGGCTTTTTGCATGAGTACAGTTGCAGCCAGTTTTCCAGAATTCATCTTACTCAAACAAGTCATGCAATGGCGTTTACTTGCCACGCTTTTTGCCGTTCTATTGGTAGCATTTACCCTTATTGGCTGGGTATTCAATGCCACGTTCCCAATACTGTAAAACCGATTATCTACCCAATAAATGAAGAAGGATCAAACAATGAAAAACGTAAAAGTACTTGGCTCTGGTTGCAAGAATTGCAAAGTAACCGCTGAACTCATTCAAGATGTGTTTAACAGTCTGGAAGTCAGTTTTGAACTAGAGAAAGTGGAAGATTTGGCGCAAATAATGGCCTACGGTGTAATGTCGACCCCAGCAGTTGTCATCGATGACGTTGTTGTACATAAAGGCAGTGTGCCGAAGCGAGGCAACATCGAAGCTTGGTTAGTGAGCTAAGTCTCGCCAAGTGATGCAATCAAGACAAAACTATTGATGATTCAGGGAGAGACTCAGCACAGCCAGTCTCTCCCTTCTGATAACCAATCTCTCTTATTCATTGAATAATTCACATTGTAATTCTGCTTTTACACAAAAAATTTAAACCCTGTTCTACCCTTATGGCTACCAATGACAAAATGGACACTGCCATGAAACTAAGGATGTTATTACCTCTCACCCTTTTATTTACAACCCTGTCACTCTCAGCCGCAACGTCTAAAGATTTGGTAAAAACGACCACCAGTTGGGACGGAGAGCCTCTGCCTGCGGTTCAATTCAGACAGCCGGAAATAACCATTAAAGAGGTTACTGTAGAGCCGGGAGAAAAATTACCTTGGCACCAGCACCCTGTTATCAATACCGGGATTTTGCTTTCCGGCCAACTCACCGTGCATACACAAGATAAAAAAATCACCATCAACGCAGGTGATCCCCTCGTCGAGGTGATGAATACTTCCCACTACGGGGAGAACACAGGCAGTAAACCCGCAACAGTCATTATTTTCTATATCGCAGAGAAAGGCAGTAAGGTCACCGTATTGGATGATTAACCGTTGCGCTACAGATGTTGCTGTACAATGATCGCCAAAACGTTTGCTTGCACTCCACTGATTTTCGCTACTACACTGAAAGTCATAAGCAAACGGCTTCGTATAACCCCATTAATATGGAATGGGGGTCTCTACCAGAATCCGTAATGTTCTGATTACGAAGAGTTAAGCACCTTAAGACACACAATCAATACGCCTACAGCTGCAAGGCTTGTATATAATTATAATAAGGGCTTGATATGAAAAACTTTATTCAAGGACTACCAAAAGTAGAACTGCACTTGCACATTGAGGGCACCCTTGAGCCCGAATTGATGTTCGAGTTAGCACAGCGCAACAATATTGCCATTCCATTTTCTTCTCCCCAAGCGGTTCGGGATGCCTATCAATTCCATAATCTGCAATCCTTTTTAGATATCTATTATCAAGGTGCCAATGTTCTTATCACCGAACAGGACTTTTTCGACTTAACTTGGGCTTACCTATTACGCTGTAAAGAAGACAATGTGATCCACACGGAAATATTTTTTGATCCTCAAACTCATACCGAGCGTGGTATTGCCTTCAAAACAGTTATTGATGGTATTACACGGGCACTCGCTCAAGCCCACACCCAGCTTAATATTTCCAGCCAACTGATAATGTGCTTCCTCCGCCACTTGGATGAAGATGCCGCTTTTGAAACCTTAGATCAAGCAATGGCCTATAAAGACCAGATCATCGCAGTAGGGTTAGACTCATCTGAACTTGGCCACCCACCCGAAAAATTTACGCGGGTATTTCAGGCTGCAAGAAGTGCTGGCTTCCTCACTGTTGCCCATGCAGGTGAGGAAGGTCCAGCACAAAATATACTCGATGCCATATACCTGCTTGGAGTGAGTCGCATCGATCATGGGGTTCGCTGTGTAGAAGATACAGAGTTAGTCAAACAACTGGCCGAAAGCAGAATGCCACTGACCGTCTGCCCACTATCTAATACCAAGTTAAAAGTCTTTGAACACATGGGACAACACAATATTGTCGATCTTCTGGAAACAGGACTATGTGTCACCATCAACTCTGATGATCCCGCTTATTTTAGCGGTTATATGACAGATAATTTTGTCGCGGTTGCAGAGGCACACCCGCTGACGTACCAGCAATTGGCGAAGTTTACCCTCAATGCTATCGAAGCCAGCTTCATCAAACACACCCACAAAGTGACACTGTCACAAAAAGTACAAGATCATGTCTCTCGTTTCCACAGTTAATTAAGGCTGAAGAGTCTAGAGTCTGACCATACCTAGCAAACAGCCCGGCAATGGCCGGGCTATTTTATCAAGTGACTACTTATTCCTAATCTTTAGTATGGAACAAGGGCTGCCCTTTCTTATCGGCATCCGACCAAAAGTTGATATTGAACTGGGCGTCATCACTCAGTTTGATACGATGCCAGTATTGAGGTGGGCTCGTTGCGAATTGCCCAGCATTAATGACAACCATAACCTCTGGCTCAGTTGCTTCACTTTCAGCAAAGCCAAAATAAGTAACCGTTCCTTCCATAACACACAGCTGACCAAATACACCAGCGGCAGTATTATGGTGGCTGAGTAATGCTGCTGGTACCGTGTCTTTGGTAAAGAAAGGCGTTGAACGCTGTATTGTCCAATGTGCCGGAATACGTTGATGGCTCATGGTAATCTCCAATTCAATTCTAAATCTATTAGCTGATGTATTTACTGTTTCATTCTTTCAACAACGGGAATGCAATGGGCAGGTGCTGCATGCCCCCCTAAATCTGACTAAGACATTGCACTGAGCATGCCAATCTTTTATCTTATTGAAAAATATGTTTTTTATTTTACAGCAAGATAAAGATTGTCTTTTAGACAATCAAATATAACTGTCAAAAACACAATAGGATGTCATAATGACAACATAGCAGTTAGCCAAAAGCCACGACCATGCAAAATACACCGAAAGAATTAACTCAGCTTGCCTTGGATCTTACCCAAGGCATTTCCAGCCAAGACCGATTTGATCGCCTGCTCTCTGTCATCAAATCCCTTTTTGGTTGTGATTCATCCGCCCTGCTTGCTTTTCGTGATCAGCATTTCTCCCCGCTAGCGATCAACGGGCTATATGAAGAAGTACTGGGGCGGCAATTCGATATCAACGACCATCCTCGCCTTGAGGCGATTGCCAGAGCAGGAGATATTGTCCGTTTTCCCCATAACAGTGATCTGCCCGATCCGTATGACGGGCTTATTCCCAGCCATCAAGGCAACCTGCATGTACATGCCTGTATCGGCTTGCCTTTAATTGCCGATGAAACCTTAATCGGAGCATTGACCATCGATGGTTTTGATCCCCACCAATTCGATCTGTTTAGTGATGAAGAGTTACGTATTATCAGCGCCCTAGCTGCTGCGAGTTTACATACAGCCTTATTGATGGAGCAGTTAGAAAGCCAAGCTTTCACCATGCCAGAATCTCACGGACAGGCTGCAATCCAATCAGGGAAATCAACCCCGTCAGGAAAGGTAGAAATGATTGGTAAATCGAAAGTGATGGATGAGCTGAGAAGCCATATTCAAGCCGTCGCCGCAACAGAACTTTCTGTATTGATCTCCGGTGAGACAGGGGTTGGTAAAGAGCTAATCGCTGCCTCGATACATCAATCGTCCCACAGAAGCCAAAAACCGTTGATCTACCTTAACTGTGCCGCACTGCCAGAATCCGTTGCCGAAAGTGAGTTATTCGGGCACGTCAAAGGGGCTTTTACCGGCGCAATCAGTGACCGAAAAGGAAAGTTCGAAATGGCGGATGACGGCACACTGTTTCTTGATGAAGTCGGTGAGTTACCCCTATCCCTACAAGCAAAGCTGCTGCGGGTACTGCAATATGGCGACTTACAACGCGTTGGTGACGATAGTGTCTTGAAAGTAAACACTCGAATTGTCGCTGCGACGAACCGCCAGCTTCATGAAGAAGTGAAAGAAGGTAAATTCAGGGCAGACCTCTATCATCGCTTAAGTGTCTTCCCCATCATAGCACCGCCTCTAAGGGAGCGGGGAAATGACATTATTTTGCTAGCTGGCTTCTTCATTGAGCGTTGTAAAGGCAAACTGGGAATCAAGTCGATGCGACTGAGTAATGAGGCGCTAGCGCAACTTTCTGCCTATACATGGCCAGGTAATGTCCGTGAGCTTGAGCACGCAATCAATCGTGCCTCTGTGGTTGCCCGAGCTGAATCGATGAACTTGGACTTCATAGAATTACAACCACAGCATTTTGAGCTCATTAGTACACCGCTGGCATTTTCAAAAGAGGCACTTTCAGAAGGCTCTCCCTCACACCATGACAATATAAAAAGCCCAATGTCGGTCGAAACCAATATTGGGCTTAAAGGTGCGACTAGCCGCTTTCAATACCAGTTTATTGAAGACTGTTACCAGCGCAACCATCAAAACTGGGCAGCAACTGCCAGAGAGCTGGATCTGGACGCGGGTAACCTCCACCGCTTGGCAAAAAGATTAGGGCTAAAATAAGCTAACCATTACACAATAAAGGTCGATACCTTATCGTTCAAACTTGCAGCCTGTTGGCTTAAACTCTCGGCTTGCTGGCGAGCCTGATGGGCATCATCGGTAAGCTGATCACTCACATCCTTGATGGTGGTGGTATTTTGAGTGATCTCATCGGTCACATGTGTTTGCTCTTCCGCCGCCGTTGCGATCTGGGTTGCCATATCACTGATCATGGCCACTGAGGTATTGATTTGCTCCAATGCTACCGTCGCCTCATCAGCATCGTCCACCGTACACTGAGCAAGCTTTGAACTAGTATGCATCAGGTCAACCGCTTTGGTGGTGATCTGCTGCAAGGTCGCAATCATGCTCTGGATCTCCTCAGTCGATGTATGAGTGCGCTGAGAAAGCACACGTACCTCATCGGCGACAACCGCAAATCCTCGGCCTTGTTCACCGGCACGGGCCGCTTCAATAGCTGCATTCAATGCCAGTAAGTTTGTCTGCTCCGCAATACCCTGAATGGTGGACAAAATACTGTTGATCCCTTGAGCATGCTCATTCAGCTGTCCGATCACGGTCGTGGCTTCACTCACCTCATTGGCGAGATTAGAAATCGAGTGACGACTTTGTATAACCAACTCACGACCGCTATTAGTATGAGAGGTTGAGTCTTGTGCCGCTCGTGCCGTTTGCTCAGCGTGTGATGCAATTTCCTGTGTTGCCGAAGCCATTTCTGTAACGGCCGTAGCCACCATGGTTATCTCATCTTGCTGTCGCTGCAGCTCTGATGCTTGTTTATCGGCACGAAACTCGCTCAGTGATGCGCTTTCGCCCAACTCTGCACCTTGTTTACGCACATGGCCAATAAGCACCTGAAGGCTGGCAACGAACTGGTTGAAGTTTCTCGCCAGTTCGCCGACCTCATCTTCAGTATCGATGTTAATTCGCTGGGTAAGATCACCGCCACCTTGCGCAATAACACCCAGCGCTGAAGAGACTTGCTGTAATGGCTTGAACAAATACACGCACAGCAGATTAAATAAGAAGGCACAGACGACAACCACAAGCAAAGTCATGAATAATTGTTCGTACAAAGTGCTGTAAAGTGGTTCTAGCACCGACTGTGCATTGATAACGATAACGGTTTGTAGTGATTTACCCACAATAGGAGCGACATATAAATAGCTATCGGTGCCATTGATCACAACGCGTTCAATATGGCGACCACTTGCCAAGCGTGACAGCAATTTGCTAGTTAAATCACTATCTTTGTAGTTTGTCGGTTGGTTCAGCAACGAGGTATCAGCATGAGCAAAAATGTTACCCTGCTCATTGGCAATAAACATGTAACCAGAACCCGGCAATACAACATTATCAAGCTGGTTAACAATGTTTTTTATTTCTACATCGGCACCCAGCACCGCTTGGTTACCCAGAACATTTACAGCCTTACCCATAGACACTACGCTTGCACCTGTCGCAGCAGCAACTGTTGGGTTTTCGATCGTTACTTTGCCATTTTGAATAATGGCATTTTGATACCAATGCCACTGACGAGGATCATTATTGCCAGGCGGTAATACGGCCTGATTGGCATTGACTTGAGTTCCATCGGTGAAAGCCAAAAAGACATTATCAAACCCTGCTGAGTTTTTGACTTGCCTTAGATGGGCGGGGATATCTTGAGCTTTGATATCTTGCGGAAATGCCGATAGCGCCATGGCTTTCGAATCTATCCAATCAATAACATACTCGTTATAAGCGGAGGCGACCCCACGTAACCGAGCATTCAACTCTTCATCAAGGCGATTAAGAGAAGAGACAAACGAGAGTACAGTGACCAATGCGCCACCAAGGATAATGGCAATACTTGCTGAAACAGCAAGCTTCTGCCGCAAAGATAAACTTAGCATCAGTTTCCTTTTATTATTAGCTATTATGCATAAATTAATTCACGCCTCGAATTATTGCACTTTTATTGTGTTGAGAGTATCACTTAATAGCATTTTTTAACCGTTATGAATTGAGCAACAAAGCATTTGATCTATGTCATACGCAATGATTTGAATTTAAAAAGATCGGGTAATTATCAGAAGGAATAGCATTCAACCCTAAAATACCCATAAAAAAAGGCCCCTCCCGGGACCTTATTTAGAGAGAGTTAGATATTCACTCTCTCGCATACCCATTATTATAATGGCGAACATCAGGCACAATGTTATGCTTATTTAGCAATCGGTACATAGTTGCTCTTGAAACACCGAGATCTTTTGCTGCTGAAGCAACCTGTCCACGATGGGTCTCAAGCACGGCAACCAACACATCTTTTTCTGCCTCGTCCTTGATATTACGCAGACTCTGTTTGAGGTTAGACTTACTTGGTAAGTCGAAATGTTCGGCTTTCACTTCATTGCCTTCAGCAAGCAAGGCCGCACGTTTTACCTGATTAATTAGCTCTCTTACATTACCTGGCCAGCTGTAGCGCAATAGTAACTGCTTGGAGTCTTCAGAAAACGATGAGGCCATGGTGCTGTATTCACGCGCGAATTTGGTCAAGAAGGTTTCAGCAAGCAAGAAGATGTCAGAACCACGCTCACGCAATGTTGGAACTTTAATATGGAAGACATTCAGACGATAAAACAACTCTTTACTAAATTGTCCATTTGTCACCGCAACTTCTAAATCTACACTGGTAGAAGCAATGATACGCACATCCCCAGAGGCTTCCTCTTCTAAACTGTCACAGCTAGGCGCTTGAAGATACATTAAAAGAGCTTCTTGTAGCTCTTTAGATAATTCATCAACATTATCTAACATGAGCGTGCCATTAAATGGTGTTCCGTCTTCCTGGCGATAACTACCATCAAGGAGGGCCATGTTATCGTCATCTTGACTCAAAGCCGCACAGTTTAACGCAATGAAAGGGGTATTCTTCCGCTTGGAGAGGTTATGGATAGACTTCGCAATCAATTCTTTACCAGTCCCGTTTTCACCAGTAAGAAAAACGTTCACTTCAGTCATCGCAACACGACGGACCATGTCACGCAACTGTTTGATTGATTTTGACTCGCCATACAACCCCATGTCATGCTGCGAGGTGATCTCCACCCAAGAGCTTGACTCAATCTCAAGCATACCAAGTTGATGTCCAATGGTACTCAACATGTGGCTGCTTGGAATTGGCACTGTGAAATAATCAACACAGAAGTTATTAATAAATTGGCAGATAGCATCTGTTTTAAGCTGTTCCTTTTTAATGATGGCTATCCATTTAACTTGCTTAGTTTTATTCGCCCTCAGTGAAATACTATTTAAGCTAAAGTCATTATTACTTAAATCAACAACACATATACATGGGCTGTATTCTTCCAAGATTGAATCAACCGTACGTAGATCATAACAACAGTGGGTTTTCCATCCAGATTGTTCTAAAAGCGCAATCCATGGTTCGTAGTTACATCCAAGTGCTACTAAACGACCATCTATTGATTTATTTTGACTTTGAGTCACCATCGAAGTCACCTTCTATCAACTTATATTTATTGTGTTTGTAATAAGAATATAGGTGACATTTTTGTGTTGTGACACGTTTCAAATATAAGAAACTCCATCAAGACAATTACAAAACTAGGAAACCTTAATCAAATTACAGATTTATCAACAAGTTAGACAATTAAAAATGATAAGAAAAAAAATGAACTTTTTATCGAGGATAATAGAATTACAAAGAATAAAAAAAAGCATTGTAAAGAATACAATGCTTTTCATGACAAAAAAGTACTAAACATCAAACTTTTAGTGCAAACGGTTTAGTATCCGCTATTCAATATTGCACTCTCTAAACGCTGATTTAATAGACTTTGCCTATTGAAATCCTGTACATCAGCCTCAATATCTAGAATGGTCTGAGTTCGTATAATGGTATCATCTTTAGTATTTTGTACCACGAAGCCTATGGCGTCATCTGTATCCTTAATATCAGCAATGTTATTATCCCCATAAGAGAATACCTTCAGTGGATCACCATAATCATAGGTTTTAGTACCATCTTGGCTAGTGAGCACGCCATTACTTATTGTGAAATCAGCAACATGACTGGAAAGTACTGTCTCGCCATTTACCTCTGTTGTTACTGACAAGCCAATATTAATAATACTATCGTTGATGGAGACGAACCCACCACGCAACGATGACATTTCATCATTGGATAGTGTCGTTAAGCCCAGTTCATCAACAGAAAAAAAACCAATAGATGCATGAGTTATGAGAGCCGAGCCCCCTATAGCTGATACAATTAATAACCGTGATAACCTTTTCATACTAGCCTCTAATAATCATTACTACCAGGCAGAGTAATACTAAATGTTGATAGTGAATCTCTCGTAATAGCCTCTGACGTGGGAGATGTGTTATATATATTATAATTATCTGCTGTAATAAAACTTCCCCGCCCCTGTTCAATCCTATTTTTCACCAATAAAACACTACCTTTATATACTCTCTTGAAGTCATCGATAGGTATTAATAGTGTGCCTCTTGAGGGGTCGCCCAAAATCACATTCTCTTGGTTAATGCCTTTTATTACCACAAAATGCATATACCCATCAAAATTTACAATCGTGATCGCTGGGATTTGTAATTCATGAAATTTATCTAGAGGAATGTTATATCCATTGGAATCCAAACCAACAGAATCAAGGTACTTTTTCATATCGAGCATCGAAAAACCTTGCTGTTCGATTTTCTCTTGATCTCCATGCTCGAACATAAATTCAAATATAATGTTCTCTTGAGATTGAATATCATAATGGTAAGTCAGTAATGAGGCTACAGCAGCAGAACCACAACTGAAATCATATTGCTGTCTAAATACATCACCAAATAACTTCTCCTGATAGCTTTTTACTTCCACGTTAAAACCACCTCTAGATGGAAAATAATCTAAAGCGTGAATACTTGATGATGCTAAAACACTGATAAGCATAATTATTGATTTTTTCATATGCTAACGCCTATCACACAATACCAAAAGAAATATTACTCAAGCAAAGCAAGAAAGGGCCTTTCGGCCCTTAGATTTAATATGAGCCACCAGTACCTGATGAAGCTCCACCTGAGCCAACAAGCGACGCGTTGGTACTTGTTGTTTGTTGTACCATTGAGTTGTTACCCACGTTCTGACCAGCAATATTGATACCTGAGGCATCTTGGTATCCGTCAGCCAATACGTTGTGATGAGAAACCATATCATATGAGCCATAGCTACCCTTACAGCATGCACCGCCATAAGTGACCTCAGTACCCATTACGTGACCGTCGATTTCCGACTTAGCTAGAAGCTTTTCAACTTTAATTGTTACTTTTTTGTCTACTTTATACTTGGTTTGAGAATTGTTCTCATAAAGTTTATCGTACGTGTTACCTACATGCTTCATGATTAACTTGTCATCATCTTTGTCTGCATAGTAAGTATCAGTATAAGTTTTGTTAATATTTGCTTCAGCATTAATCGTGATATCATCATTGAAGCTGTTTTCAACCACTACATCACCGAGTTCGTTATCGCTGCCGTAGCCACCGCCGTAGCCACCGCCGTAACCGCCGCCGTTTGCCAGTGCCATAGGTGATGCGATAATTGCTGCTAATAGCATTAGATTTGTTTTACGCATGATTAACTCCAAATATGTAATATTGTTATATCAAATCCATTTGTTAATGGTAATTTCAAAAAATATCAATATAAATAAACCAGAAGCATTTTTGTTACGCCCTGCGAAACCAATTTCATTGGCTGCTGACATTTACATGCCAGCATAGATAGACTAACAATTATTTCAATGTCAGGTTTATTACCGTTGCATTCTGAATTAATACATTACTGCCGGTATTTTGCACGATATTATAAACTCCAGAAGAATCGCTCAACGCACCGCCGTTAAGTACATTGCTTCCTGATGTCGTATTGTACGCGCTATTACCTTCAACACTGCCATACATCTCTGATTGTGCGAGAAGATACTCAGATTCAAGTTCATATTCGCCACCACGGGAGTGGGTCATAAATTCTTCACTCAACTGCTCAGAGCTTGTTAGAATATCCAACTCGTCAGCAGCAGCTGTATTATATGAAATTAGCGCAACTACTATCAGTGTTAAATATCTCATGACATCCTCCTGAGAGCTGCATAAGCAGCTCTCAGTTATGTATTAATTACCTGCCAATACTGCGTTGGTGCTTGCACTCTGTTGAACTAGAGAGTTATTACCTGCATTCTGACCCGCAATATTGATACCTGAAGCACCAGAGAACGCACCACTCATATCGTTCATATGAGAAACAGTGAGTGATGACGCGCCACCAGATGAGCCGTAACCTTTACCTTTACCGTAACCATGACCGCCACCACCACAACACTCACCGCCGTATTCAACACTTGCATAGCCAACATGACCATCAAGCTTAGAATGAGCAACATTGTATGTGTGCATCTCGCTTAATTCGAAGTTTGAAGTGTGCTCATATACACTATTATCAATCCACTCTTTGCTGTACTTATTATTTACATCTTTCATGTACAGAGTGTCGTCATCAGAGTAGTATTTGTGATCTACCGTATATTCTTTATCTACGTTTAGAGTTAAATCTTTATCAATTGTATCATTAAATGAATCGGCAATTTCTACATCTGTGCCATCATCATATGAAGGCGCATATGGGTTATATGGCTGTTGGTAACCACCATTGTTGGCTAGCGCAAGAGGTGATGCGATAACTGCTACTAAAAGTGCGATATGTGTTTTACGCATGGTCATACTCCAAATATATTTAGTAGTTATTTTCTTATAATCACTCGCCGTGTTTGCGAGATAACTTAACTATAGTGTTGGCCAAAAAAGTTCCTGTATTATTTTTAATAATTTCACGAGCATTTACTTATTAAATTTTTCTTTTAATTCCTAACGTTTATAACGTTAAAAATATGAAAATAATTCTCACTTTTTCAAAAGTTAGAATTCTTTCTCACTTACTCTAAGTTATTATTTTTTTCTTATTATTTGGAATTCCGTCTCAAATAACAAACACCCTTTTGATTGTATCAATGAAGAGAAAAGTCAGAAATGTTCTCACAAATAAGACTAATAATAAGATTCTTAATTACCACATAATTCTCACCTCTACTATTATTTTCTTATCTAGCAATATGCTTTTTTTATTGCATATATATAAGCAGAAACCACAACATATTTTTTGGGTAAGCTAAGAGTATTAAGTGAGGAAATCGTGAGTATTTTCAATGACAAAAGCTTTATCGCGCTTCTTGCTTTGATTTCAGGGACTGTCGCAGCTGAGACCGATCAAGCTTCTAACTCCACGCAACCTAACGAAAAGCAGAAACGAGTACAGACATGGGGCGACCTTCTTGATCCTGACTTACCTGGCGTGCTTACACCAAAAGGGTCATTTGTACTCGATACCAGCTTTTCTTTTACGCAAAATTCATCCAATACCGTCTCTGTTGTCGGGTATACGGTGTTGCCCTCTCTTATTGTTGGCCTCATTGAAGCTAACGATACCGACCGGACAACCCTTACCTTTGGTCTAACCGGTCGTTACGGTATTACTAACAGGCTGGAAGTCGAAGCTCGAATTCCATGGGTTTACCGCTATGACTCTATCTCTAAAAGGAGTGTAAACTCAGGCAGTAACCAAGCTGAAACCAAAACGTTTGACAGCAGTGATCTCGGTGATATCGAAGCCGCATTCAAATACCAGATAAATATGGAAACAGCTCCATATTGGATTGCAGGACTTCGCTTTAAAACCACCACAGGGACATCGCCATATGATGTCCCCGTCGATAGTACTTTTGGTTTTGAGGAGTTACCTACTGGTTCTGGATTTCCAAGTATCGAGCCAAGTTTAACTATGATCATGCCTATGGATCCTGCCGTTATCTACGCCAACCTGAGTTACATTTGGAATATTGAAGATGATGTTTCTACCGAGATAGATAATGAAACTATCAGACGTAAAATTGACCTCGGTGACACCATTGGATTTAGCGCTGGTATGGGTTTCTCTGTTAATCCCAAATTTTCATTTAGCCTTGGCCTAAGCCATAGGACTATTCTGAAATCGAAAATTGATGGCTCGACTCAGGATGATGCAAAACTTCTCCAGCTTGATTCGATTTCTATGGGTGCCAACTACGCGATAAACCCAGAAACCACATTGAACGTTGGTGTTAGTGCAGGTTTGACCGCGGATGCCCCTGACTTCCAGCTTACCGTTCGGGTTCCATATACCCTACGCTAATTCTTCACGCTTAAAAAAGCTGACACTTAATAGCCTTACCCATTGCGGGTAAGGCTATTTTCATGACTAAAGTCTAATTTTCCTCTATGCTATGTCGCTACTACTATGTGTAACAGGAAAATAAGAATGTCCACGCCATTAGAACCAAGCCAAATTGAACAGATTCAAGGTTATGATGCCGAAAAGCGTTATAAGTATTTGGTGAAAGAAGTGGTTAGCAACCGCGAAATCTGGATTCTGACGGATGAACATGGGTGCGTCATGCTCAATACCGATGACGAGGACTGTGTACCAGTATGGCCAAACAAAGAGTTCGCTGAATCTTGGGCAACCGGTGAGTGGGAAGAGTGCAAGGCAGAAGCGATTTCCCTAAATAAATGGCACAGCCGCTGGACGCATGGTCTGGAAGACGATGAGCTTGCAGTCGTTATTTTCCCGAATCTTGATGAAGATGGCCTAGTGGTATTCCCTGATGAGCTGGACTTTGAGCTAAAACAGCAAGCAAAAAAGTCAGGTAGCCGCTAACAAACCAATAGCAATCAGTTACTCTGGGGCGATCTCAATATATTTCGCCCCTTCTTTAAAGGATATTTGCCATGGAAGCACTACTAGCTAAACTGAAGTCCCAACCTGACAGCGTCTCTTTTGCTGAAGTAATGGCAATCATCGAGCAATTTTACACCTATCAGCCGACTGCTTTCACCAACGGTTTAGGTAACGATACCCTCTTCAATGAAGCGGCTACTAATGAAGGGTCCTGCCGGATCTTCGCCTTTGCCAAGCTCAATCAGCTGTCAGAAGCGGAAACCCTTGCCTGCTTTGGTGACTATTACCGCATCGATGTTCTGCAACACCCTGACGTGTCCGATCATCAAAACATTCGCCACTTCATGAAATATGGTTGGCAAGGCATTCAATTTGACACCGCACCATTGGCTGAAAAAGCCTGTGCGTGAAAAAATCCCCCTCTGCGCTTACAGTTTTTTCTGACAATGAGAGCACTTCTCAGGTGGTTTCATAAAAAATGGCGAACGAGAGGGACTACCACAGCCGTCACAAAACTTAGTTGAACGAATCGTTAACCACGTCAGCGGCACCATAAAAGCCAATAATCCAAGCATCATGGGCAGTGGGGGTTGCATATATACAATCACAGCACCTATTACGGCATTACTTGCAATACTGTAAATCGGCCACAACTTGCGCTTTCTAGCGACATCTGTACCTCTCTGGAACAACATATAGCTTCCCGCAGCCATTGCGAGCCAAACTGCCGCAAAGATAATCAGTAAATCTTGTTGCATCTTTTATCTCTTAATTAACATCACCAGCGCATTCTAGCATTTCCCTCTCTATCTACGTATATCCGCCAGTAAATGAAAGTCACATAAAACAGTACTGATTCAGAGCCCAGCAAGGCTGGGCATTGTTGATAAAATGACCGAACGTGATAACAAGCTCATTTTGCACCATTCAGACCCTAAAAGGAGAAATTCCTATTTATGGCCTAGCTCACACAGTAAATATGCTGATTGGGAAGCACGTCACAGGATGATAATTTGCCACCAGCTTTTCGACTAGGTTCATATTGAAAACCCAGCCTTTGCCCAGATATCTTACGTATACCGCTTGACGTTGAGGCGGTGATATCGAGGAGATCCAATGATCGCGAAGTCTTTGTTCAGAACGTGTTTTGTTCTGTTATGTGTTTTCGGACGTGGCCCTGTTGCCAATGCAGCTGTACCGCAATTTACTGATTCGGAATTTAAACTTCCATCCCCTACACAAGACACCAAGGATAACTTCCAACGTTCCTTAAGCGGTTTATTTTCAATACCGAGCTTCCGCCAAGAGGCATTAAGCCAGCCTTACAACGAATTCGATAAGCTATACCAGCACGCTCAAGCTGCCCAGCAAGAGCTGGAGCAAATGCTGACCCAAGTCAGCCTTCATACTGAAGCACAACCTATAATTCCTGGTGTGAAATCACGAGAACGTGCAGAGCAAAAGATTGCGACCGAACTCAACGGCCAACCAGAAAAGTTGACTGACCTTGCCCGAGGCACACTTGTCGCAAATAACATTTCGTCACTGGTCGACGCCTTTAACCATCTGAGCCGCGAAAGCACTATCGTCGAAACCAAAAATCGATTCAAACAGCCGGCCTCTTCTGGCTACCGAGATCTAAAACTGCTGGTACAGCTTCCTCAAACGGGTTTAATTGCCGAAGTACAGCTCCACTTAGATACTATTGCAGAGATAAAAAGTGGCCCTGAGCACGACATCTACGAAACTATTCAGCACATAGAGCGCCAAGCCAGCCAAGAACAACGGTTGCTGAATGATATCGAGGTGGCAAAAATCAAAGTACTAAGACAGGAATCTCAGCAGCTATACCAACAAGCCTGGCATCAATACCTTCAGCCAGAGCCTCTGGCACTGGCAAGTTAATAAAAAATTTGTCAAGGGGAGCCGCTGGCTCCCCTTTTATTTCAACCAATTGCGTGATTCTCTGTCAGCAGTCTGTTAACTCTCATCAATGAATTTTCCAAATTCATCCAGCGTTCAGATAACTTTGTTAATCTAGAAAGCATAGAGTAGCTAGCAACTCAAATAAATACGTCACTTTTTCTAAGCAGGCTCTGCCCGCTGAGATACACACTTTTACGTATGATGCCTGATTTAATCAGGCAGCAAAGGAGTTGTTTGATGCATTTTAAATCTGTACTTCGAACGTGTTTTGTTCTGTTTTTCCTGACCCGCGGGTCAGCGATGGCAGCACCATTGATGGCAGACTACTCTGGACAAGACTATGAGGTAACACCTAAGCATTCAGAAGCCAGCAAAAAGTCGTTCCAAAAAAGCCTGAGCGGACTTTATAGCATTGAGAGCTGGCGCGCGGCTGATATTCAACAGCCATACACAAATTTCGAGGATTTATACAACGTCGCACCTTCAGCCCAGCAGGAACTGGCAAACCTGATGAATGAAGTGGGCTTAATGACCAACACCAATATCGTGTTGCCTGATGTGAAATCAAGAGCTCGAGCAGAAAAGAAAATTGCCACGGAGCTCAACGGTGATGCAAGCAAGATTACCGACTTGGCCCGAGCTTCACTGGTTGCAGATGATATCCATGGTCTAGTTGATGCTTTTGAGCTGATTAGCAAAGAAGCGACAATCGTGTCTGTTAAAAACCGATTTAAAACCCCGACCGATTCTGGCTACCGTGACTTGAAGTTACTGGTTCAACTGCCTGATTCCGAGCTAATTGCCGAAGTTCAGTTACACCTAGATGCAATTTCGGATGTTAAAAATGGTGAGGAACACAAAATTTACGAACAAATTCAGCATATTGAGCGAACAGCACTTAGCCAGAACCGCCTACAAAGTGAATTTGAAACAGCACAAATCAAAAAGCTAAGAGCTACTTCGAAGTCTCTTTACCATGATGCATGGCAACAGTACCTTCAGCCTGCGAGCATCGCCGTATAACCATTCCCCCAGAGGTCACTAGCAACGTGGCAGTGGCCTCGACCCTCAATAACATCTACTCGTAAAACCATTTCAAGTTGTTTCAGTTTTAAGCGAGATTCTCATTTTTGACTACGCTTTTAGGTGGTGGCTATGGAATCTTCATTCAACTTGGGGCCAAAACAACAACGCAGCCCCTAATACAGAGACCGCGTTATGACAAATCGTTACCAACCCATCGACTACATGCTGCAAAATCATCTCGACCAAGCCTGTGACGCCCATTATGACGTATTACTTGAGCTCAGAGATGACAGCACCGTAGAAGGGCAATGTATCAATACCGAGATACACCCTGACCGTTCTGAATGGCTCGTATGTAAAACGCGCTACCAGTACACCAAAATCCGCTTAGACTTCATCACAAAAATGAAGTCGTTAACACCGGGATCAAGCTTTTCCGAAGTTATTCCATCAACTCAAGCGATTTTCAAAAGCTAACCAAGTTGTTATACAAATAAAAAAGAGCACCTAAGTGCCCTTTGTCTGTATACCTGACTTGTTCTTCAACTATTCATTACTGAAGAATTATTTATGGACCATGATTTCCAAGATCTGCACGTCTGTTTGCGTCATCGCCCCATTGGCCAGTGCTGACATGTTACGAATAGAGGTATCTACGTCATCAGCAACAATGCCTTCGTTGCCCGTGACTCGAATGCCATCAAGAGCCATTAGTGCCGCCTTGATCGCAGCACTGGCAGACGACGATACCTTCATCGCACAACTTGTCTTAGCACCGTCGCAAATAATACCGGTGATATCACCAATCATACTGCAAATAGCATTGCTGATATGATTGAATTGGCCGCCAAGCAACCACGTCATGCCAGCAACCGCCCCCATAGACGCTGTCGTTGCGCCACAAAGTGCTGATAACTTGTTCTGATAGCTTTTGATATAGATAGCCATCAGGTGAGACATCATCAGTGCGCGCACTGCTGTTTCCTGATTGGCATTGATATGCTCTGCAACCACGACAACAGGCATGGTTGCTGCGATCCCCTGATTGCCCGAACCCGAGTTGCTCATCGCCGGTTTCATTGCCCCATCCATTCGGGCATCCGAAGCCGCCGATGTACGGCGTAAAATGTCCGTCAACAAACCTCCAGATAACAAACCTCGATCGACATTGCGTTGGAAGGTTGCACCAATTTGCAGACCGTATTTACCAGTCAGCCCTTCTTTGGACAGCTCGTTATTCAACGAATACGCCTGCGAGATAAAATCAATATCTTCCAACGGTGCGTGGAGAGCAAACTCATAAATATCTTCAGCTGTCGCTTGTTCGAAAATGTTTTCTTTTGCCGTTGCTTGCGAAGTAGTTACTTGGTCTGCAATAAACATCGCTTGACCATTCTTCTCGATAGAAACAACCTGCGTATGGCTATCAGCAATAATCACCGTCACTGTATCCGTTCCGTCGCCAACGGTAACCTTGGCAAACAGAATATTACTGACATCAGCCACACCTACCGATACCGCGCTGCCATCTAGCATCTTTTTAGCTAAAGCAACGTCTTCCGAAGTAATACTTTTCAATACTTCGAGGCCTGCATCAGCGTCGCCCGCCAATGCGCCCACTGCCGCTGCAATTGGCAAACCGACCATTCCGGTACCCGGTACGCCGACACCCATGCCATTTTTCATCAAGTTAGGTGAAACAAAAGCCTCAATATAATTAGGAGTACACTTTAGTTCACGCGTAGCCATTGCAGCGGCCAAAGCAACAGAAACTGGCTCGGTACAGCCCAGCGCTGGCACAACTTCACGCTTTACAGTCTCAATAAAACCATTCCATAGATGCTTTTTCATGTTCATCACCTTCATGACATTAATAGGGTATCAGGCTTATTTAAATGCAAATTCAGGAGATATAAGCCCTTATCTTTATACCCAAGTTACCTCAAGGTGCAGGATTCAGAAGGTTGTCAGCGCCTTCAATCCAAGGAGAAGGTTTGCAGGAATGGCATTCCCTTTCAAAAAGCTTCAACGAAAGAGTGAATGGGCTGACACCCTCCCGAAGGGCGAGTTTCTAAGCTTCTATACTGCGTTATTGTTTCTTGATTTAGAGCCACTAGATCTTCAAAACAATGCCTTGTCTATAAGCTTATAAATTCTCGCTGAACCTGCATCTTGAAGTAGCTTGGGTATATGGTTAATGTACCGCTATCTCGGGAAAATTATTTTCTTATTTTTCCTCCACCAAAGACCTTTAGTAGAAAAGTTTTCCCCATGGAATGCACTGTGTGACATAAATCATATAATTTATCGTCCTCGGTACAAACAAACACACTAAACGCGTTGATAACTCAAAAACGGGGTATAAAAAAACGGCCCTATTGGACCGTTCTATTTGCAGGGCATCTTACTTGCCTAACATTTACCTTTAATCAGCTCGCTGCTCTTAGTGGTAAAGGCTCGGTTGCCAAACTGTCTGCTTTGCCAAGCAGTTCATCGACAATAGTTTTTAGCAAGAACGTTTCACGTTCAATCGACATGCCTTTTTTCTCACTGTTGGCGATGGTGTGCTCGTTATGGGCGATCGCGTCAAAAATATTGATCCAAACAGGTTTCATGCCATTTTTAACTTCATAATCTTCCAGCTTGGTGTTCCCTAGCTGTTCATCGATGGTGCACACGTAGCAGTATGAGAGCATGTGAACAATGTCAAAATCAGGCTTGTACCAAGGGCGGTATTCTTCGTAGGTACCAAATTCACGAATATCCCGAATATTCTGGGCCCCCGTTTCTTCTTCCAACTCGCGGATCAAGCCTTCAATGGCATCTTCGCCTTCATCAATACCACCACCTGGTAAGGTATAATCGTGGTAACGCTCGGTATACAACATTAAGATATTGTCACCATTCAGAATGATGCCTCGTGCCGCCTTACGGAGAAACGTCTGTTGCTGATTCACAGACGCTTCAAAGTTTTCTAAATCAGGGTGCACGGTTGATTTCAGTAGTCGCATGTTTATTTTCCGAACGTTCAACAAGCGCTGCATTCTAGCTGATAACCCTCCATTACCCAAGCTAAAGACTATACGCAGCCATCCAAAATCACTTAAGCACATAAGCATTCATTCGCTTGACCATTGTCAGCCCGGCAGTGCAATCATAGAGCCTCAGCGCCGTCAGTGTAAATTGCAAACCCAGCACAGAGCGATTATACATATTTCCATTTTCGCTAAACACTGTAGCTATGGCTTCTCGGAGTAACTGATTTTTTGTCTTTGTCGGTATAGAAAACTGCCATTGAGTCTCTTTGGGTTTTTCAACATCAATCGGGCAAGGAATATGCCCGGGGTAGGTTTGCCAGGGAGTCATTAACGCTTGAGGATAGCATTGCTGCAACCAAGCCATGTATATACCATGCTTTAATGCCCATTGCGTTTCCATTGCGAACATAGCTTTGAGCACGGACTTACTGTAAAACGGCAAGCAAAAGTCCAGCTGGAAACGGTCCATGTCTTCGTATGGCAGTGCTAGATGGTGATGTTGATCGTTCTCCCACAAGAACAATTGATAAGCTTTGATGAGCGGTAAATGCGCATACTCCTCGAAGCTATCAATGATATTTTGCTTGAGTCGTTTCTGCAGCATTTCGCCCTGCCTGACTAAACGCGGTGGAATATAAGCCATCTGCTGCTCTAAATAACAATCAACCAACAGCTCAAGGTTCTCTTGTCGACAAGCCTCAATGATAGCTTCACCGGTATAGATCTGCCCGACACATACGCTACCACCATTCCCAGACCAGAAAAGCCGAGGACGAGCTAATTTATCATAGTATTCAAAGTTATCAGGTTGCCAGTGTTTACCTAAACGTTGCTCAACGGTTAGTTCCTGGGTATCAGTCACCCGTATACTGTGAAGAGGAATATGATGATAGGCTGCGAATTGCTGCCCATAACTCGCATCCTGCGAATGGTTCCGCGAAAAGTTAAGGCACTCAACTTCGGCTCCCCTTCTCTGTAGTTCAGCTGCAATTACCCGAGAATCTAACCCTCCGGATAATGTACTGACGGTCGAGCTATCCGAACCAAGGTATCGCTCAGTAGCTTGTTTGAAGCCGGCATCCAAACTATCTAAGCCTTCTTGCAATGAACATGGCGTTATATCGGTATCAGACCACTTAAAGTATCGTTTTCGTTGAAGGCCGATTGAGTCAGACTCCAACATATTCAAATCTGAGATTTCTAGCATCTCACCAGGACGAGAGGCAAACACTTGGTTATAAGGCGTCTTACTCCCTAACGGGTAGCCTAAGGTTGCTATTTCTGTCAGCGCCTCAAGATTATTTTCAAGCGGGATCCCTAGCTCAGGGAACAAGCGTAAGCAGGTGCTAAATATCACGGCGCCTTGAAACTGCATAAAGTAGTAAGGCCTGACCGCTAAACTATCTGTATATATCGATAGTCGTTGGGTCCTTTTCTGGTAATGAAATATACAGAAAGTCCCCTCGGCCTCGAGCAGGGATTGTTCTAGGTGTTGGTATTCAAGCAGCGACTCCATATCGCTTTTAATACTTGAAGTTAGCAATGGGTGCCCAGTCCCAACGACAAAGCCCTTTTCATCGTCAGCCTTCGCAGCACCACCGTAGCACTGATAATCAACTTGACTCAAAAATAGGTAAGAATCAGAAAAACTATGACGAACGTCATCCTGATTGCGTGAAATGTGTCTATCTATATTGTGCTTGACCGCTTTGAGCTCAGGTGTCCAGCGAGTCGAAAAAATGCCTGCTATTATACTCATGCCCACTCCTTATAATCTTTCCATAAATAAGGCAATTTGTGAGCCAACAAGAATTAAAATTTAAATAGTTGAATTTAAAGGAAAAAATCTCCCGCCGTTCATTTTTTTTGCTAATTGCAAAGCAATTAAAAAATCCCCCAAGCCATTAATAAGCTTAGGGGATTTAAAAATATCGCAGTCCTTAAAGGCTCATCTACGCTGTTAATTGAAATCAAATAGGCGCTTAAAGAAACTCTCAACTTTTCGGACACAGCCTTGCTTAAGGGTTCCCTGAGGATCCCAAGCAGGGAGGTGAGTTTGTCCCACACAACTTTGCGATAATACGCCACGTTGATCACGGTAGTAATCAAACTCGGTAATTTGCTCAGGAGCCCGCATAACCAAAGGTTCAGGGTCACGGCTTTGGATATAATCCGCATACAAACGCAGTGGTCCCGAAGAGCCAGTCAGCTTGACCGCCTTGTTATCATCCCTTCCCATCCAAACCGTCACCACCTCGCGGCCATCAACACCGACATACCAGCTATCACGGCCTTTATCAGAGGTACCGGTTTTCCCTGCTAGACGAGAAGAAGGCAAAATTTTATTAAGGTATCTTCCCGTTCCTTCACTCACCACGCGTTGTAAACCATACATGGTCAGCCAAGAAGCTTGCTCAGAAACAGTTTGGGTAGAAACCGGTAACGACTGGAAGAGTATGTTACCTTCACTATCCACTACCGCACCCAGTGCAGATAACTCGGTACGATGCCCGCCACTGGCAATTGTCTGATACATTTGAGTGACTTCTACCGGTGTCAGGGTAAACGCTCCTAACAAAATAGACGGCAATTTCGGCACCTCATTTTTATCAATACCAAGCTTTTCCATGGTACTAATGACTTCATCCAAACCAACAGCCATCCCTAAATTCACCGTCGGGATGTTGTATGATTTTGCCAAAGCAGTATAAAGTGGCACTTCTCCACGATATTGACGATCATAGTTACGCGGCGACCAATTTTCTCCATTCTGACCTTTTAGGGTCAACGGCCGATCTTGAAGGCTTGTTGAAAGAGAAAAACGCTTAGGCAATTCTAACGCCGCCAAATATATAGCCGGTTTTACCACCGAGCCGATCTGACGCTTGGCATCAACGGCACGATTGAAGCCGTCGTATCCCGGACGAGATCCACCCACCATCGCTCGTATCTCACCACTCACTCGGTCTGCGACCACCACAGCCGTTTCAAGCTGGTCACCGGCTTTAGACTCAAGCTGCGGGATCACTTTACGTACAGACTGCTCAGCCGTTTCCTGAGAACGGGGATCCAGAGTTGTAAAGAGCCTTAGCCCCTGTCCTGCCTGATAATTATTCACTTTATCAGCCAACTCACGCTGTAACTGACCAAAATATGCAGGCTGACGGTTTGAGATCGTTCCTTTGTCTTGAATATCGAGCGGTTTATCTACTGCGGCAAGATAGTCATCTTGTTCCAATACCCCGTTTTCGAACATCAACTGCAATACCAGGTCCCGGCGACGCTTGGTACGCTCAGGGTAACGCCATGGATTATAATATGATGGGCCTTTCACTAAGCCAACCAACAACGCTTGCTGATCTACCCGAAGTTCTGACAACGGTAAGCCGAAGTAAAACCGCGAGCCTAGCTCGAAACCATGCACCGCATCGCGACCGCTTTGCGCCAAGTATACCTGATTCAGATAGGCATCCAGAATCTGATCTTTGCTATAACGATAGTCAATGATCAGCGCCATATACGCTTCACGCGCTTTTCGCCATAAACTGCGTTCACTGGTCAAAAACATATTCTTGGCTAATTGCTGAGTCAAGGTGCTACCACCCTGCACTGTCCGTCCAGCCTTTAGGTTAGCAAGAAATGCCCTTGCTATTGCTGTCGGTGAAACCCCGTCGTGCTGATAGAAATCGCGATCTTCTGTTGCAATCAATGCATCGATAAGAGCTTCTGGCATTTCATCCATGGGACGATAGAGACGCTGCTCGTCTGTCTGTGCTTCCAGCATCCCTAGCAGTTTAGGCTCAACTCGGATATAGCCGAGCTCTCGGTTTGTCTCCGCCTCAACAATTGATTTAACCTTGGAGTAGTCAAATTCAACAACTACATGCCGGGCATCTTGCTGACCATCGCGAAATTCAAATGGACGGCGGATCAACTCAACCTTCAATCGGCTAGTCGAAAACTCCCCAGGACGAGAGGGTTTACTGACTTTACGGTATTTAAGAGCTTCCAGTTCGTTGATCAAATCGTCATAGCGGATCACCGCGCCAGGTTGTAGTGCCAATTCACGCGCATATACAACAGAAGGTAATTGCCACAACTGCCCCTCGAACTTTGCTGTCACTTCATCATTAATATTGACACCCATCTTTATCAGCCCACCAGCGGTAAGCAGGCAGACGCCCAATACGGTAAATTTCAATTTACGGTATGAGCGGCGAGATTTACTGACGATTTCTGGCTCTGATGATAGCTGGTTCAGTTCATTGGTTTTAGGATCATTAATTTGAGGCTCATTGGACTTCTGTTGCTTGGTCATAACGTCGCTTTCGTGGCAAATTCGCGCCGACCTTACCCCAAGGTTGAGTTAATTTTGTCAGTATTTTGTCAAAGCATATTACTCCTTTAATCAAGCCGTACCGCCAGAAACGACCTAACCCCTCCTCATGTCTGGATATTACGGTCAAAATCACGCAAAATACGCGCCCCACAACTGATAGCCAAGCAGAGATGAAATGGAACGCGATTACAAACTAGAGTGCCTAATGACAATGCCACGCCATGAACTGGAAGAATTCAGCTTGCGTGTAATTGGCCGCATGGTTCCTGAAGATACGATGCAAGAAATCTTTACCTTTGAACAGGAAGAGATCGACAGCGAAGATCGCATGAAATCTGCCCAGTTTGATGCAATGCTGCGTATGACTGCTATTGCTCTTGGTGAAGTCAGCACCGCTTTCGAAGAATCAGAAAATGCCAAGCAAAATACGGAACGTATGACTCGCCTTGTTCTTTGGCACTTCTATGCCATGTCGTTCAATTTGGAAGAAGCCGTTACTCTTGAGCAACACTGTGAAGAAGTGGAAAAAGTATTAGTTAACGCGCCAAAAGACGCATTTGGCTGGATTAAAGCACTGACGGACTTGCTTCATACTTACGCTGAACTTAACGAAAAGCGTAACTGATAGCTGGTATATACCTAACCATAATCTCTTCTCCAGCCAGAGCCGCTTGCTCTGGCTGGAGTATAGAGGCTACCCTAATGACGCCTGATGCTTGCTGATCAAGTCGTCCATCGCCTCTACAGCGCGCTGCTGAACATGATTAAAACAATCTTCATGGCTCATTGCCTCAACCACCTCGTAATAACATTTCAGCTTTGGCTCTGTCCCTGAGGGCCTAACCACAACGCGTGATCCATCATCTAGGTGATAAATCAACACATCACTCGGCGGTAAATCTATCGGTTCTACCTGCCCGTCGGCATAGATACGTTGAGGTATTTTCAGGTCATCGGTTATGGCCACACCTCGTCCTGCAATCTGGGTCGGCGGCGTTGCGCGAAGTGTATCACCAATCGGCGGTGTTCCTGGCTGTAAAGCAATACTGCGCTGAGCATTAATATATAAGCCATGTTCACGATAAATAGATTCAAGCTGATCCCACACCGTTTTTCCTTTCACGGCCAGTTCCGCGGTTAACTGAGCAAAAGCAACGAGCGCAGACAAACCGTCTTTATCCCATACGACATTACCCACGGTGTAACCGAGTGCTTCCTCATAGGCAAATAAAAACTGGCTATCTTCGGTCTGTTTCTCCATTGCCACATTCGTCAGCCACTTAAACCCTGTCAGCGTCTGAAAGAAGGAAGCATCTACCGACTCAGCAATATTTTTCAGTAAAGTCGACGAAACTATCGTCGTGCCCACCAAATTCTGTGTCGGTCCTGCATGGGTCAACAAGTAATGGCCTAGCAACACACCGACCTGATCGCCAGTCAGCATTTGGTAAATTCCTTCCTCCGTTCGTACGGCGACGGCAAACCGATCCGCATCGGGATCGTTAGCACAGGCCAGCATAGCTTGATGTTTATCGGCTTCGGCGATAACCAAATCCATCGCCCCCGGCTCTTCAGGGTTAGGAAAATTCACAGTAGGAAATCGGCCGTCCGGCTCTCGCTGAGCAGCGACACTGTAAACCTGACTAAACCCAGCATCAGCGAGTAACGACTCAGCCAACTCAGCCCCAACACCATGCATCGCGGTATAGGCCAAGCTGAGCGCTTCAGGCTCGTTATGGTTTGAAAGCAAATCGCTGTTGTTAAGTGCTTTTCGATACTCGGTGTAAAAATCACCATTTAGCCACACAAGCAAGCCTTCCCGTTCTGCATCATCAATAGAGTGCTCAGGTAAAGGTTCAGTGGCTGCGATATCTATCTGCTGAGCGATTCCTGAATCATGAGGAGGGATAATTTGTGCACCATTACCCCAGTACACTTTGAACCCATTATAGGCCGGCGGGTTATGGCTAGCAGTGACAACCACACCAGCAGCAGCGTTAAGATGACGTACGCCAAAAGCAACAACAGGGGTAGGAGCCACTTTTTCTGTCAGGTAGACCCTGATCCCCAAAGACGTGAGCATTGAGGCCGCATCATGAGCAAACTGACGAGAATCAGGACGGCCATCATAACCAATCACCACCCCTTTTGACGCAGACTCGGTATTTTCCTGAAGCAGATATTTACCCAGTCCCAAAGCCGTTTCTTGAATAACCAACCGATTCATCCGGTTTGGCCCTGCACCAACAACACCACGCAGCCCCGCAGTACCAAATGCCAGACGAGCAGAAAACCTCTCAACCAACTCTGATTGGCGATTAGCATCCACTAATTGTTGAAGCTCTTTTCGTGTGACAGGATCTGGGTCCCGCGCTAACCATGTTGAGATTTCTGGTGACATGTTAGCACTCCCTATAAGTAACCGTTTGGGAAAGTATAGAGCGTGTGCCACAAGGAACAATTATCTTTGTCTTAAAAAGCAGACTTAACGATATGAAAAATAAGTCATTGGAAGGTGTGGGGAGTTTCTCGCAGACATAAAAAAATCCAGCCCCGAGAAGGGCTGGATTCATTATTAATCACACTCGATGGTTAAATCTGAGTTGATTAATCTTCGAAGCGAGGCTTACGGTCACGCTGAGGAGCGCCATGGTTACGTTCACCACGGAAGCTACCACGGTTGTCGCCACCACGGTTGCGGTCGAAGCGACGTTCGCCTTCACGACGTGGACGGTTGCCATCGCGGTTACCATCACGGTTACCACGGTAGCCGCCACGGTTACCTTCGCGGTTACCATCACGGTTGCCGTCACGGCCACCACGACGGTGCTCACGTAGTACATCGTCAGCAACAACAACTGCTTTCACTTCGTTCTGGCGAATACGTAGTTTCTTAAGCTGAGAAGCAACTTCGCTTGTCATCTTCTTAGGAAGCTGAACATATGTGTGACCAGGAGCTAGTTTGATAGCACCGATGAACTCTTTGCTCAGACCTAGTTCGTTTGCGATAGCACCAACGATATCTTTAACCTGAACACCTTGCTCACGACCAACCTGCAGCTGGTATGTATCCCAGTCAGCGTTGTTGTAAGTGCGACGCTCACGACGTTCGCCACGCTCACCGCCACGTTCGCTACCACGGTCATCACGACGACGCTCACGACGTTGCTTCTCACGCTCGATAGCAGCGATCATTGGGTCCGGACCTTTGTAGAACAGAGGACGGTTACCCTGCTGACGCTTAAGTAGCATTGCAGCAAGTGTCGCAGCATCAACTTCGATGGTTTCTTGTAGTTTCTCTACAAGCTCAACGAATGCTTCTAGGCTAGATTCTTCTTTCTGAGCTTCTAGCTCCTGACCTAGACGGTTCAGGCGAGAGGCAGCAACAAGATCACGGTTAGGAAGTTGGATTTCTTCCATGCGAGACTTAGTTACACGCTCAATAGTGCGCAGCATACGGATTTGGTTGGTGCGAACCAACAAGATCGCCTTACCATCACGTCCAGCACGGCCAGTACGACCAATACGGTGGATGTATGACTCAACATCGAATGGGATGTCGTAGTTAAATACGTGAGTGATACGCGGTACATCAAGGCCACGAGCTACAACGTCAGTCGCAACTAGGATATCGATAACACCTTTTTTGATGTGATCAACAGTACGTTCACGCAGTGACTGAGGAATATCACCGTGTAGTGCTGCAGCTTTGAAACCACGAGCAGATAGCCAGTCAGCTAGACGCTCGGTATCCTGACGAGTACGAACGAATACGATAGACGCATCAGTTTCTTCAGTTTCAAGAAGACGCATCATTGCTTCGTCTTTCTCTACGCCTTTAACTACCCAGAACTGCTGCTCAACCTGAGAAACAGTACGGTTTTCACCAGCAACGTCAATACGCTCTGGGTTACGTAGGAAGCGGTCAACAATTTGCTTAACGATTGGAGGCATAGTTGCCGAGAACAATACGCGCTGAGCTGACTCTGGAGCTTGTTCCATGATCCAAGTAACGTCATCAACAAAGCCCATTTTTAGCATTTCATCGGCTTCATCAAGTACAAACGTACTTACTTCATCAAGGTGCAAGCGGTCACGAGAGATAAGATCTTTCACACGACCTGGAGTACCAACAACAATGTGAGCACCATTTTTAAGTGCACGCATTTGATCAACGATAGATGCACCACCGTAAATCTCTAGTACTTTAAGACCCTTGATGTTTTGACCAAGAACTTTAATTTCAGCAGCAACCTGAATTGCCAGTTCACGTGTTGGAGCCATAACAATAGCCTGAGGCTTATGCTGACCTAGATCCAACTTGTTTAGTAGAGGCAAAGAGAATGCCGCTGTTTTACCTGTACCTGTTTGCGCTTTACCTAGTGCATCAGTACCAGTAAGTAGAAGAGGAATAGACGCCGCCTGGATAGGTGTCGGCGCAACGAAGCCCATTGAGTCTAGTGCGGATAGTAGTGTGTCGGCCAGTTCTAACTGACGAAATTCTGTAACAGATTCTTGCATTGGGATCCCAATAAATGATCTAACGTAAAACGGGGCCCCTAACGCTAATAAACGGTTCTGCAACAGCAACCACAAGCTTGGGCCTCGACTATAGAGGCGCGCATTGTGCGCCAATACAAGATAAAAAGCCAGAAAAAATTGAGCACTGTCACAAATTAACCTTCAAGTACCTATTATTTATACAAACAGGTTGATTTGGTAACTCCCTTCATACTATCAGTCTTAAATTTGAAGCTAAACCCTCTTATTAATAGGGGGATATAACGACATAAACTCCTCTTTATACTGGCAATATGTCGGAATCATAAATGCAAAGTTGATTTCGACCTGCTTTTTTTGCCCGGTACAAAGCCATATCCGCTTTATTTATTAACTGACTAGCCTCGTCCGCCTGCGATATATCAAATAATGGCTGTTGTGATATACATTCAGAAGCTTCTGTATCAACATCGCACAGGGGTAACTCTGCAGCTGGCATATAACACCCACCACCGCTAAGCGTAATGACTCCTTGCTGATTCATTCGGTGTTCCAGCTTCATTAGTCTTGCCCCTTCAATCATATCGTTGGCTAACATTTCCAATTGCTGCTGGCTGCACTTTGGCAAGATACATGCAAACTCTTCACCACCAAAGCGTGATAAAACAGCACCTTCATATTTTCCAGCCAATGTATCTAACATACTCGCGATCTTTTTGAGGCACGCATCACCGTGCAAATGGCCATAGCAGTCATTGAATGCCTTAAAATGATCGATATCTAACATTATGATCCCCAATGATGAGCCATTTCCCTTTGCCTCTTGCCATAATCTTCGGTAAGCATCATTAAAGAAACGTCTATTCGTGACTTGTGTTAGTCCATCTTGCATCGACCAATGCTCCAATTTTTGATTTGCCGCCTCTAAAGCATTATTAGTAGCGAGTAACTCCTGTGTCCTTTGGTTTACCCTCTTTTCCAACTGCTGATTGAGCTGCCTCAATTCTTCATATTGTTGATGAATTACAATCTGCTGAGCCAGAGCAGCTCCAAACAATTTGAATATTTGTTTTACATGCTCAGTAATCGGCTGGCGCTTAAGCAAGTTATCTGCAGCAATCCAGCCAATACATCTATCACCATTCCACATCGCTATCATCGCGTTCCAGCCAGTTCCGACTTGTTCAGTGCCGTAATAAAGAGGGGCGTTTTCTTTCACAACGACATGATCCTTTCGGCTCAGAGCCTCATTGACTAATGGATGATCAGGCACTGCACTACAAAATGAGCGTCGGCATACCAACTGACCATCAGGATCGGTGCCGTATGTTCCTCGCATTTCATTTTTATCAAAATCAATCAGAAACACCGCCATTCGATCGATATCAAGTTTTTCTCGACCCAACCTCACCGCCGTTTTAAACAATTCATCACTGGTAGTTGCTTTTGACAAACTTAATGTCAGCTCATGTAGGTTTTTGAGCAATTTCAAATACTGCTTAAGGGATTGGTTCCGCAATGCAAGCTCAGCTTCGGCGCTCTTACGGCATTGATGTTGCGAGTCTAATTCTTTCATCAGTACCCGCGCACTGACATCAGACGCAATTACCGCAAAAAAATTTTCGACTTCTTTAAGCCTTGCTTCAAAGTATTCAGGCTTATCCGTTTCGGCATAGATATAACCCACTGGTCTATCATGCATAACAATAGGAAGCACTAATTGGCACCAATCACCACTAGTGTCATACCAAATAGCTTTATATGGCCTATTAACATAGGTTCGAACAAACTGGCCACTATCACGAGCAAATTGAATAGGTCCTAGCGGGACACCATTATATTCATCAAGCGATAGCCCCGCCGAGTAATAATCAAAGACGCCATCTACCCAACTTGCATACACCATAATTTCACTTTCCTGTTCAATCAGGAACGTCATGTTTTGTAAGTGAAAGTTATTCTGAAGCGTAACCAACAACTTTTGACACCATTCGGCCATATTTTCCTGTCGAACCAATTGCTCAACGAGTTTGTCAAATTCTCTATTTATCACTTTTACCATAATCTGCACCTAGCCATGCTGTAACAGCTATTTTGCTTATACGTTGATAACTAAGCGTCTAGCCATCAAAGTGCAACTGTTTGTTATTCCAGTTATATCTTATTATCAGGCACTTGGTTGTGAGGCAATTTGTAGAATGAGGCCAATGTTATAAATTTATTTCGTTATCGATCATTTATTCGGCGACTCACATGCTGCCATGAGTGAAGGTCATTTTTGCCACATTGGGTCTTGAGCTTGGTTTTATGGGCTGAAAACTTTATAGTGTGCATGTTAACAACCTGAGACCGGGCATCATGTTTCAAGATAATCCTTTACTAGCACAGCTTAAAAAACAAATTCAGGAAACGCTTCCTAAAAAAGAAGGCAGCATCAAAGCAACTGACCGTGGCTTTGGCTTTCTTGAAGTCGACAACAAGGAAAGCTACTTCATTCCACCTAACTATATGAAAAATGTTATGCACGGTGACCGTGTTATGGCCGTTATTCGTACGGAAAAGGAACGTGAGGTTGCCGAGCCACAGGAACTTATTGAGCAATTCGTTACTCGCTTTATTGGACGAGTGAAGCTTATTCGTGATCGCCTGCATGTTGTTCCCGATCACCCGCAGCTGAAAGATGCCGTTAAAGCTCGCCCTGTCAAAGGCCTTAACCCAGAATTACTCAAAGAGGGTGACTGGGTTGTTGCCAACATGACACGTCACCCGCTGGTTGGTGACAACAAAACTTTCTTCTGTGAAATTAAAGAAAAGATCACCGACAGTAACGACAAGATCGCGCCATGGTGGGTAACACTGGCTCGTCATGACCTGCCAAAAGCAGAACCTGCACCTCAGGATAGCTGGTCGATGCTTGAAGAAGGTCTAGAACGCGAAGATCTAACCGAACTTCCTTTCATTACTATCGACGGTGAATCGACCAAAGATATGGACGATGCTATTTACACCGTTGCTAAAGATGATGGCAGTTTTGAAATCACCATCGCCATAGCTGATCCAACATCTTATATAGAAGTCGGTGAAAAAATGGATAAAGAAGCACGTGAGCGTGGTTTCACCATTTATTTACCAGGTCGTAATATCCCGATGCTTCCTCGTGAGCTAAGCGACGAACTCTGCTCTCTACTAGAAGAAGAAAAGCGCCCAACGATCTGCTGCCGTGTAAGCATTGATAAAGACGGCGTCATCCAAGATGACATCCACTTCTTCGCCGCTTGGATCAAATCACAAGGCCGATTGGCTTACGACCATGTCTCTGATCTGCTTGAGAACGGCAACAGTGACAAGTGGACCCCAAACGAAACGATCCTAGCGCAAATTAAAGCGCTTCATGGTTTTGCTATTGCTCGCAGCGAATGGCGTGCGACCAATGCAGTTGTATTCCCAGATCGCCCAGACTACCGTTTCGAACTAAGTGAAGATAACGATGTTGTTGCGATTCACACCGATCCTCGCCGTACTGCCAATCGTATGATTGAAGAAGCGATGATCACTGCAAATATCTGTGCAGGTCGCGTGCTGAAAGAAAAATTCGATTTAGGTGTTTACAACTACCACAACGGATTCAACCCAGAGAAACTGGATACAGCAATGGACTTCCTATCCAAAGCCGAGGCGCCGTTCGAAAAAGATCAACTACTGACTTTAGAAGGCTTCAGTGCACTTCGCCGGTGGCTAAATGATCAAGACAGTACGTACCTTGACAACCGCTTGCGCAAGTTCCAAGCATACAGTGAAGTTGGCAATAAACCGGCCCCTCACTATGCTATGGGCCTAGATGTATACGCGACATGGACATCACCAATCCGTAAGTATGGCGATATGATCAACCATCGCCTGCTTAAAGCGGTTATCTCAGGGCAAGAGCCAAGCCAAACACCAGATGACAGTGTCGGTGAAGAGATTGCAATTCATCGCCGTAGCCACCGCATGGCTGAGCGTGATGTTGCTGATTGGCTATATGTCCGTCTGCTTAAAGATGCAGTTAAAGAAGCGACAGTCTTTACTGCTGAGATTTTCGATATCAACCGTGCAGGCATGCGTGTTCGTCTTCTTGAGAATGGTGCAGCAGCTTTCATACCTGCCCCGTTAATCATCGACAATAAAGCACGCATTGAGTGTAACGGTGAACTAGGTATCGTGAACATCGACAAGGTAAAAGAATACCAACTTGGTGATCAGCTTGAAGTAACCATTGCCGAAGTGCGTTCTGCAACTCGTCAACTTGTTGCCAAGCCTATTAAACAGTTCCCGGCACCAGAAGCTGAAGTTGCACCAGCGGAATCCGCTGAGGCTTAATCAGCAAAATTGACCAGATAAAAGGGCCAGCACTTGCTGGCTTTTTTTATATTTTCTGTTTTATCACTACATTTATTAAACCAGCCACATGCTCAGTGGCCTAATGAAAAAGTCAGCTATGCCAAATTATATAAAAGAAGAAGTACACCAGCAGGTAACACATTGGTTGGAAGAAGTCGTCATTGGACTCAACCTATGCCCTTTTGCAGCTAAACCTAATCGCAACAAACAAATTCAGATTTTTATTTCTGAGGCGCCAAATGAAGACGTGTTACTTGAAGAAATCTATCAGCAACTTCAAAAGCTGGATACTACACCTGTAGAAGAATTGGAAACCACCTTAGTCGTCACACCGAACCTGTTCAGTGATTTTGCAGACTATAACCAATATCTCGATCTCATCGATGCACTTGTATTCCAAATGGGCTATCAAGGCACCTATCAAGTCGCGAGCTTCCACCCCGATTACTGCTTCCACGGTACCGAACCTGATGATGCCGAGAACTTAACAAACCGCTCGCCTTATCCTATTTTTCATCTTATTCGCGAAGCAAGTATGGAAAAAGTGTTGAAGCACTACCCCGATCCAGAAGCTATTCCAGAACGTAATATTGAATGTGTAGAGAATTTAACCGAAGAAGAAGTAGCTCGATTATTTCCATTCTTGAAGTGATGTCAGATTCGCTGGGCTGTGCAACAGCCTGGCTGGCTTCTTATCATTAATGAATACATGAAGATAAAAAAACCCGAACAAGCTGTCGGGTTTTGGTTACCAATAAACTTACTCTTCTTGCAAAGGTAAGCCAGCTATGCAGCAACGCCAATATAAATGTGGGACCTAGCTAACCCTAGCAGATCGGCGGCCAAACCATTGCTAGGCACTAAGCCCGGGAGTTGCTTGCCTAAGTGAAAACAAGCATCTTGTTATTATCTCTGAAGGTAATCATTTATACCTTACTCAAATGATTCTATCAGCCCACATTAAAATGTGAAACCATAAAGAAGGTATAAATACCTAAAATTCATCATTTATTCAAAAAAAACCTTTTGAGTATTCTGAAAGTAATAAGTGACAAAATTGTAGGCTAGTAAACTGATAGATAAGATAATTTACTTAATAAAAGTTCACTTTATAAAATTAAAGTGACCAGTATTTCTGATCACTTTAATCTCTAAAAAGTGGTCAATTACTTGTTTGCCCCTTCTTTCATTTCTTTTTTCAACTTCGTGCACTCATAGGCTGGAATAGCGGTTACACCTAATATTTTCCCTTCATACATACATATGATTTGTGGTGTCGAGACAGAGCTACCACCGCTGTGACCAGAAGAAGAGTTGGCAAAAGTAAAGCTAGAGAAAACAAGCATCACCAAAACAAACAATCTTTTCATTAGAAGCCTCCACGAGTTAGGGTTTATTTACAACGTGAACCAACATTAAAAGCGTAGCAGGTAATGGCTGTAGTAAAAGCAGCGTGCTACTTCCAACCCGTGATATAGCGCTCTATGTTTAATTTATGAGGTTCACTATTGTTTAAGAGACAAAAAACCATATTTCTGGATGTGCACAAAAAAACCGGATGCCAAGACATCCGGTTTTAGTTTTGTATGGTGCAGGGCTAACCGTTAATGTATTACCCTTTCACGCCACCTGAAGTCAGGCCGCCCACCAAGAATTTCTGCGCCAGCAAGAATACTGTAGTGATTGGAATCGCTGACAATACTGCCGCTGCTGCAAAGTCGCCCCACAAGTAGTTCTGCGGGTACAGATACTGCTGCATACCAACAGCCAATGTATAGTTGTTTACATCAGTCAGTAGCAGTGAAGCTACCGGTACTTCAGTCACCACACCGATGAACGACAGGATAAACACCACAGCAAGGATCGGCACAGATAATGGCAACAATACCAAGCGGAATGCCTGCCACGGTGTTGCACCATCTAGGGCTGCCGCTTCTTCCAGCGAGCCATCAATTGTTTCGAAGTAACCTTTGATTGTCCATACGTGCAGTGCAATACCGCCAAGGTATGAGAAAATCAGACCACCGTGGGTATTAAGACCCAAGAATGGAATGTACTGGCCAAGACGATCAAACAAGGCATATAGAGCAACCAGAGCAAGTACTGCTGGGAACATCTGGAAGATCATCATCCCTTTCAAGATGGTGCTCTTACCTTTGAAGCGCATACGGGCGAACGCATAAGCACTAGTTGTCGACAGAGCAACAATGATTACCGAGGTAATGCCAGCCACTTTCACCGTATTCCACAGCCATAGCAGTACTGGAAATGGTGGTGGTGTGACGCTCCCATCGCTATTTGTCACCGAGAAGCCCAAGGCTAATCGCCAGTGATCGAGTGTTGGATTGCTTGGAATTAGCTCACCACCAGCAAAGTTACCTTCACGAAAGGAAATAGCAACAATCATCAGCAGCGGAAAAATCGTTGCAGCCAAGAACAAACACAATCCAATGTGTGTTGCCCATACCCGATATTTTAATGACTTAGGTTGAACCATTGGCATGACGTCTCTCCTTAGTCCTGCGAAAGCTTAGTGTTGGTAAATTTCAGGTTAAGTAGTGCCATACCACCTACCAAGATGAAGATAATTGTTGCGATTGCACCGGCTAGACCGAAGTCCTGACCACCGCCACCTTCGAATGCAATACGGTAGGTATAACTTACAAGCAAGTCTGTGTAACCTGCAGGCTCTGAGGTTCCAACCATGTTCGGGCCACCAGAGGTTAATAGCTGAATCATAACAAAGTTGTTGAAGTTAAACGCGAAGCTGGCAATCAGTAGCGGCGTCAGCGGTTTGATCAACATAGGTAATGTAATGTTGAAGAAGTTCTGGATAGGGCCTGCACCATCAATGGCAGATGCCTCATACAGATCTTCAGGAATCGACTTCAATAGACCCATACATAGAATCATCATGTACGGGAAGCCAAGCCAAGTATTCACCAGTACAACCATCACTCGAGCCATCACAGGGTCAGAGAACCATGATGGTTTGATGCCAAACATGGCTTCAAGCAACATGTTTATCTCACCAAAACTCTGGTTAAACAGGCCCTTAAAGATCAGAATCGAGATAAACGACGGTACGGCATAAGGAAGAATAAGCAGTACGCGGTAAATACCACTACCTTTCAGCGGCTCCCACTGTACGATTACGGCTAGGATCATCCCTAGTGCAAGCGTCAGAGCAACAGCAAGGAAAGCAAAAACAACAGTCCAGACGAAGATGCCAAGGAATGGTTCTTTAATACCATCGTCCGTCATCACTCGTTCGAAGTTCGCCGCACCAACACCAACCACAAATCCTGGAGAAATAGGTTTTTCAACAAACTCGCCATTAGCATCAATCGGTTGATAGAAACCAATCTCATAGTTTGGTTTGAACAACTGGTTTGTTTGGTTATTAAACAGCGATTCACCGTCGTCCTGTAAAGTAAATAGTGCTGTTTCAGCAGCAAACTTACGTAGACCACTCATGCGGATGTGTTCACCACCAGGCATCTCCAGTTCGACCTTATTTAGGTTTGAACGGTTTTGCACAATAGTACGGATGATTTCTTTCTCACCCTGCACAGCCCCTACTTGACGCAGGTTCATGGCCTCTTCTGCAGGCGGATTCGCAATATCAAACACGTCAGAGGCTAATAAGTCGCCATTCGCTTTAATAATGAGCTGATGACCACTATCAACCTTATAAAGGTCAAAACCGTAGCTCTCACCAGACAAGAAAGAGCGCTGCTGAAGTACCGTCTGCGCACGTTCCAAAGATAACTGGTTGGAGGCGCTGTAGTTAGTAAATGCCAACCCGACCGTATATATCAGAGGGAAGATAATGAAAATAATCATCCCGGCAATACCAGGATAGATATAGCGATGGGCGTAGGTTTTCTTACTACCAAAAATATAAAGAGCAAGAGCTGTGAGAACAACGGTAAGAAGCGCGAAGGGAATTTCACCCTGAGCATACATTAAGACAGTAGCATAACCGTTAACCGTACCGATCATGCCTAGCAGTGACCATTTAAGCCACTTACGATAATTTAATTTCGAACTTTCCTGAGGTGAATCGAGGAGTTCTGCACCTTGAACTGACTGCATCTCAGCTCCTTGCTAGCAAAAAGAAAAATAAATATGGGGAGAGTTACCCCTCCCCGCAAAAGGTATTACTTAAGAATGTGACCAGCGGCTGCATCAAGGGCGTCATCAACACCCTGGCGGCCGTCAACAACGTTCTGGATGGCGTTACCTTGCGCATACCAGAAAGCAGTCATTTGTGGAACATTTGGCATGATTTCACCGTTCATTGCGTTGTCCATTGTCGCGGCAATGCGGGTGTCTTTATCAAGCGTCTGCTGGAATGATTTCAGTGCAACAGCACCTAATGGCTTATCAGCGTCAACTTTAGCCAGACCTTCGTTAGTTAGTAGGTAGTTTTCGATGAACTCAACGGCTAGGTCTTTGTTAGGAGAAACTGCGCTGATGCCCGCAGTAAGAACACCAACAAAAGGTTTAGACGGGTTGCCGTTTAGCTTAGGAAGCAGAGTGACACCGTAATCAATACCAGACTTCTCAATGTTGCCCCAAGACCATGGGCCATTGATTGTCATTGCAACAGTACCTTTATTGAACTCGGCTTCTGAAATGCTGTAGTCCATATCTGGAGAGATAACTTTCTTATCAACCAGTGACTTGATGAAGTTCATGCCGTATTTCGCGCCTGCGTTGTTCACACCTACATCTTTTACGTCGTAGCCGTTCGCAGTAAATTTAAAGGCATAACCACCGTCAGCCGTAAGGAGAGGCCATGTGAAGAACGGTTCTTTTAGGTTCCACATGATCGCTTTCTTGCCATCTTTTTGAAGCTTCTTATCTAGCGCTTCGATATCTTCCCAGTTCTTAGGTGGGTTCGGAACAAGATCCTTGTTGTAAATCAGAGAAAGTGCTTCTACAGCAACAGGGTAGCCCACATATTTACCGTCATAAGATACCGCGTCCCAAGTAAAATCGATGATTTTGTCTTGCATCTCTTGAGATGGGTTAATCTCTGCTAGTAAACCAGCTTTTGCATAGCCACCGAAGCGGTCGTGTGCCCAGAATACGATATCCGGACCATCACCAGCGGCTGCTACCTGTGGGAAACGCTCTGCTAGGTTATCAGGGAAAGCGACAGTAACTTTTACGCCAGTGTCTTCTTCGAACTGTTTACCTACTTCTGCCAAGCCGTTGTAACCTTTATCACCATTAATCCAAATGGTAAGTTGACCTTCTTCAATCGCTGCATGTGCAGAGACTGAACTAAGTGCAGCAAGGGTACATAATGCGACTGTGCTGAGGACTTTCTTCATTATTAACATCCTTCATGATTGTTATTGGCTGTATTGCAAAAGCAACTCTGCAATACAAATTTCAGTCTGTATCTTCCAACAGTATCAAGCACTCGGCATCATCCTGTGTCCTACGCCCCCACCCCTTATGTGTGAAAAGCGTGATCTCCGTCGTTTCGCTTAGTGATGCAGATCTAATAACGACGGGCGATTGTGATACAGCGCACATACTACTGGGAATAAAACAGTCCTTCAGCCCTTACAATGACAAAGTGTGATCCAAACACTCCTCCCCCCTTCATCCCCCTTTTTATTTATCTATAAGGAGGATGTTTCTGTGCCCATCCTCAGCAAGAATACAACCATACCCACTGGGTAGTTGAAGACACTGTTCTTTTTCTTAGGTAATGCACTTTTGCACTAACCACTCTTTTTAAAGACGACAGCACCATTTTATTTCTTGGGGAAGTAGATAATTTGGATTTGGTCAGGGTAGACGTCTATTCCCTTAATGAATGACGCTCTACCCAGTTTTTCTTCAATTACACTGAAAAATTCTTTACCCGCAAGGTCACGCGCGAATAAGATGAGGCCTTGCTGGCAACAACAACTTAGAGGAATAGGCTCGATGACGAGTGTTACTTTACGAAATGTATGTAAAGCATATGGAGATAACCTGATATCGAAGAACGTTGATCTCGATATTGCTGAAGGTGAGTTCGTTGTCTTCGTTGGTCCATCAGGCTGTGGTAAGTCAACACTTCTACGTTGTATCGCAGGCCTGGAAGATATCACTTCCGGTGATTTGTACATCGGCGAAGAGCACATGAATGACGTGCCACCATCTGAACGTGGTGTGGGCATGGTATTCCAGTCTTATGCACTTTACCCTCACCTTAACCTGTTTGATAACATGTCTTTCGGCATGAAGCTGGCTAAAGCCGACAAGGACGAAACCAAACGCCGAGTTGACCACGCAGCAGACATCCTCCAGCTAGGACACCTTCTTGAGCGTAAACCAAAGGCTCTTTCTGGCGGCCAGCGTCAGCGTGTTGCAATTGGTCGTACCTTGGTGTCCCAGCCAAAAGTTTTCCTACTGGATGAACCACTTTCTAACCTTGATGCTGCGCTACGTGTACAAATGCGTATCGAAATTGCCAAACTTCACAAGCAACTGGGTTGCACCATGATCTACGTAACCCACGATCAGGTTGAAGCGATGACCATGGCACAGAAGATCGTGGTTCTTGATGGCGGCTATGTTTCTCAGGTAGGTAAACCGCTTGAGCTATACCACTACCCTCAAAACCGCTTCGTTGCCGGTTTCATCGGTTCACCAAAAATGAACTTCATGAGCGTGTTCATTGAACAAGTCGAAGCTGAGCGAGTGATGGTTCAAATGGCTGACGGTAATTCATTCTGGATCTCTGTTGACGGTTCTACGGTAACCAAAGGTGACCGCATGTCACTGGGTATTCGCCCTGAGCATTTAGTTCCAGAAGGTGAAGGTGATGCAACTATCGAAGGCAAAGTACAAGTTGTTGAAAAACTGGGCTATGAAACTCAAGCTTACCTGCACCTTGAGCACATGGATGCTGATTTCATCTATCGCCGCCCAGATACTATTAATGTCGATGCTGGCGATTCGTTCAAAGTAGATATTCCTGCGCATCGTTGTCACCTATTCCATAGCGATGGCAGAGCATGTCAGCGCCTATACAAAGAACCTTGCGAATAAAAAGACCCGTTTTATTTTTTAACTAAACAAGCGCTGTTGATTAAACCCAACAGCGCTTTTTTTATATCTAATTTTGACTCTGGAGCCATTATGCCAGACAGTTCATCGCTCAACCCGAAGCAAAAAAATTATGATCCTGCTCGGATGATAATCCATGAAAACATGCTGATTCCTCAACTCAATCGTCACCGAAATATACGAGTTTACCTACCTTCCGATTACGAAATTAGCGATAAAAACTACCCCGTCATTTACATGCATGATGGCCAGAATGTGTTTGAACCAGATTTGTGTATTTCGGGTTCAAGCTGGCAGGTTGCAGAGCAATTGGACGCATTACAGCACCAAGGAAAAACTAGTGGCCACATTGTTGTCACGATTGATTGTAGCCAGCTAAGAGGCCATCTTGGCCGCCGGGATGAGTATTCACCTTGGCCCTTCAGCCCTCCAGCTTCTCTTGCAAACTGGCAGCAAGCCAAAGATCCACAAGGTGGCGAGGGACAGGAATATTGTAATTTTCTCATTCAAACCCTCAAGCCTTTTGTCGATACCCATTACCGAACGCAACCAGAACGTGAGTCCACCACCATCGCTGGCAGCTCGATGGGGGGCTTTATCAGCCTGTATGCAGTATTAAAATACCCAGATACCTTCTCCAAAGCCGGTGTGTTCTCGCCTGCTTTCTGGTTCGCTCCTAACGAAATGAAATTATTCATTGAACAAGCCAGTATTGAGCAACCAATAGAGATCTATATGGACATAGGTACCAACGAGACCAGCGACCATACAATAGAGTTCTTTCCGGCTATCTATCATGATTTAGCCGTCGAGTTTGCTAATTTGCTTACCCGAAAATCTCAAAAACTGAAGTTCCATTTCGAAATTGAAACCGGTGGGATCCATAGTGAAACCGCCTGGGCCAAACGTTTCATCACGATGATAGAAAAATGGAGCATTCATTGATCCAAAAGCCTTCCAGCTCAGTAAAGGGTGGAACAGGAGTAAATCCACTCCTACACTAAAACTGAAACGGCAAGTTGGTCATACCGCTTATCTATTGGGTATGACTCTCGTATGGAGGATCATGACATGAGCAGCCATGATAGGATCGAAGATATAGAACAACGCATCCATTTAGCTTATCAAGAGGGCAATTATCAAGAGGCAAAAGCACTTGAGGCCAAGATGCAAAAGCTTAGAGGGCAACGAAACCTATACGACGACAATGAACCCTACTCCCTTGAAGGGCGTACCTATATGGAATTCGACTGAAAACCGTGCTGCTCCTTTAGCTAGCGACCGACGACCAGAAAAAAGCGCTGCAAACGCAGCGCTTTTCTTTTTTGGTTTATAAACCAGATGGCTAAGTATTCTATTATTCGATGCTGTTAATCTGTAGCTAAGGCAAGATCACCATGTTCGACTTGCTTCTGCAATACATGCTGGTCTTGCAGCACAGGGAATACCAAGGAATGGTCCGGCTCGGCAAAAGTAAGATCACCAATGGCACCCACAAAACTCGGTTGAATAAGCGCAAGATCACGAACTTGGCCATTCACGCTAACTGATGAGTATGTAGGATCAAACTTGATCTCAGCGGGTAATTCATCGGCATTAATCACGAGTTGATACTTCGCTTTGTCCTTTGCCATCAAATGCAGCTCAAGCTGAACAGGATTATGACTCTTGTACTGCAGCTCAAAACATTGCAGTCCTTGTTCGTTAAGCTGGTAACTAACTAACAGCGCATTTGAATCACCAAAACGAAGCTCCGCATCAAACTGCTGCCATGCTGATGGTATACAGGGTGCTAGCACAACCTTGCCTGCTAACAATTCAGGCTTAAAGCCGACATAGTCCTGGTAACCATTACGCGTAAACTCTGACACCGACCATGCTTGGGCATAAGTTCCTGTGGTGGTCAGTCCGCCTTGCTCATTCAAAAATGCATCAAGGTTTTCACTCATTGCCCCGCGATGACCTAAATACAAAATCTGATCGGACAGATTTTGGGTCAACTTGTAAGCAAAGTCTGCATAACCGTACTCAATCAGGCTTGAAACAGTAAAGCCCGCATTCCAACCCCAGATGGTACCGTTGTGATAGGCAGCATCTTTGTGATACTCGTTTCGATTGGCATGGTATGGGTGGAAAATAGGATCATGTTGTGACAATGATGTGATCCCCCAAGGGAACAACAACTCGCTCACGGCATTTTTAACCACTTTCGCCCCAATAGCTTTTTCCAGCAACCCATTATCAAACGGTACTGTTACCGTCATCAATTGGTTCGATCGGACCTGCAGATCACGCTGATCATCACTATAAAGGCGATCGGCTAACTTTTGCTGCTCTTTATCCCAGAACAGATTTTGAAAGCTTGCCCTTACCTGCTCGGCCATTATTTGATAATGCTCACTCCCCTGCACATCGTCGGTTAGCTTCGCCAACTCGACAGCGACCAATAAGCTGGTGTACCACAGAGCCTGAATGTCATTGGCACGCGTACCACGGGCTGACCAAGGCAGCTTACCTTCCAGTTTGGCATCCATCCAAGTATCAGGGTCGCGGTGAGTCATGAGTCCATGCTCATCAAGGTAGTGCTTTTCTATACCCGCAATATAGGTTTGAACCACTGGGTAAATAGCCGCAGCATAATCTTTGTCTCCGCTATAGCGCAGATAATCCCAGATTTCCCGTACCATCCACGGTGTACCATCTGTGGTGTTATAAATAATATTGGTTAAGCTGGTAACCCTGTTAGGGATGCGGCCAAAATTAACACTGCTTTCATCACTCAATTGCATCGAGGCAAAGTTATCAATAATAGTTTTAGCATCATCAAAGTCGCCATTGACCAAGGTGATCCCCGGTACGGCAATAAAGGAGTCACGCCCCCAGCAGTCTTTAAACCAAGGTAAGCCAGCCCAAATACCCTTGCCAAACTCCGTTGAGAGGAATACTTTCCCTGCCGCTTTCGCCCACATCAAAGCACGGTTGTATTCCCTATCTGATGTCCAAACATAGGAATGGGTCAGCATGTCATACACCTGCTGCTGGTGAATATTCACCCCATCATTGTCAACCAGTGCTTTTGCTTGTGAGATTGCCTCATCTTCACTTTCGGCAAAAGCCAAGTACACAGTCATCTCTGTTTGTGGCTCAGTCGAGATCAATAATGGTTTAACATGGTGACCACTCAGGTGAAGCTTGTCTTTCAGATCTGGCGTTTCGCCAAATGTAGTTTCTTTAAAACCAAACGCCCGATTTGCACAAAGGGCAATAAACGATGGCGTTCCCGGCAGGCGTAATGCATTAGCAAGCGAGTACACCACACCACCTTCGAATGCCTTCACCATTGAGCTATCCATCGCAAGGTTTAGCTGAGGGGCTATTGTCAGCGTAGCGGGCTTATCTGAACGTACCGTTATTGCGGCACTGCGCTGGCGGCTTTCCTGCCCCGAAAACAACATGAAAGTTTCTTCAGTATTATTTCCAGAGTCATTATTGAAGGTATGAGTAACACCGTAGGGATAGATACGCGCTTCTGGTGCCGAGGTTTTATCATTGAGTACACCATCGACAAATGATGCCATCGCTCCAAGGTACCAGCCTTGTTTATGACGGTACTTACCAGCTGCCACATACCCATGGGTGACACCATCGAAATAACCATCAATGTTATCGCCGAATACAAATGGAGAGCTTTGCTCAACACTAATAGCCAGCTCATTAAACAACGACTCTGGGTCCAATACTTTATTTCCCTTGCCAGCCACTTTCCCCTGACCTGCTATTACTGAAAATGAAGCGCTGAACAGGTCACGGTTCGGCTCGCTATCAAGGTTTTCACCACCGGCTTCAATCACCATTTCAACTATTTCATCTGAAACCTTGACTGAAATAGTATATAGGCCTGTCTCTGGTGCCATAAAGGTAAGGTCGTTGCCGATCCCTTTCGCAGGGATCAATTGCAGCCACTGTTGCAACTCACAGGCAACGGCTTTGTATTTATCAGCAGCAAAACTGAACGCTTCACTACCTTGCTGATCAGAAACCTTAAAATTATGAAGATCAGCAGAAAAGCAAACCACAGCCTGATACCAGCCTTCACCAATATACAGCATTGGTGTGTCATCCCCCCAACCATTAAAAGTCCCTTTAACATATAACGGCTCGTTAAAAGGTGCTTGTTCAATCGTGCTCACATGTAATCCTTGGGTAATCGTTCATTACAAAAATGCGCAGACTCTACAAAAAGAGCTGCGCATAATATTGATGTCTTCTGTTTATCCAGACATTTGGGCCGAATTAGCGGATCTGGGAAGCTGCTGTATCTAGTGCTTCTTGAACAGTTTGACGACCTAGAAGAGCGTTCTCGATTGCGGCGCCTTCAGCGAACCAGTATGCGGTCATTTCAGGGATATTCGGCATAATTTCGCCGTTTTCCGCGTTGGTCATGGTTGCGGCAATACGGCTGTCTTTAGACAACTCTTGCTGGAAAGATTTCAGCGTCACAGCACCCAGCGGCTTATCGTCATTTACTTTAGCCAACCCTTCATCAGTGATCAGGTAATTTTCTAGGAACTCAACAGCTAAGTCAGTGTTAGGGCTTGCTGCGTTGATACCCGCGCTTAGTACACCAACGAATGGGTTTGATTTACCACCATCCAAGGTTGGGAATACTGCAACACCATAGTTAATATTCGACTTTTCAAGGTTAGCCCAAGACCATGGACCGTTGATCGTCATCGCCACGTTGCCCTTGTTAAACTCAGACTCAGAAACGGCGTAATCCATATCGGCTGATACAACCCCTTTGTCCGAGAGATCTACCAAGAAGCTCAGGCCAGCAACGCCGGCTTCGTTGTTCAGACCCACTTGCTTACCATCAAAGCCAGTCTCTGTTTTCTTGAAGGCGTAACCACCGTTAGCTGAGATCATCGGCCAAGTGAAGTATGCGTTCTTCACGTCCCACATAATGGCTTTCTTGCCTTTGGCCGCCATTTGTTTTTCGATATCGTACAGTTCTTCCCACGTTGTTGGTGGCTCAGGTAGTAAATCTTTGTTATAAATCAACGAAGGCGATTCTAATGCCACAGGGTAACCCACCAGCTTGCCATCGTAAGTTACGGCATCCCAACTGAAATCAACTAGCTTATTTTTAAATTCAGCTGATGGCTTAATTTCAGTCAAAAGACCAGATTTTGCATAGCCACCGAAACGGTCATGAGCCCAGAAGATAATGTCAGGGCCGCCGCCTGTAGGCGCGACTTGCTGGAATTTGGCTTCCAGTGAGTCAGGGTACTGAACGTTAACTTTCACCCCTGTGTCTTCTTCAAATTGGCGACCTACTTCAGCCAAGCCTTCGTAGCCTTTGTCGCCATTAATCCAAATAAGGATTTCACCTTCCTGCATCGCCGAAGCAGCCATAGGAAAAGCAAGAGCAGCAGTTAGAGAGCACAGAGCAAAGGATTTCATCACACGTTTCATAGATATTTCCAAATTATTTTTATTCGACCTGAGCATTTTCCTCCTCCCACTTCAGATGAGCATCATCCCCCCGCCTACGCCCCCCTAATCTTGATTCAACTCTGTGAAATTGAACACATTTTGTAGATATCAGCATTCAAGAGCATCATGCTACTTTGCTATCAAGTCTTGTGTGACTACCACCCTCAAAAAACTCATAATGCGAGCTCGGATGGCTTGCTGATACTCGTTGTCACTCACCACAAATGTAAATTTACATTACGCATTGATGAATGCATCGCGATCGGTGTTACCCCATAGTTCATCAGCGACATCATAGTTGGTCATTTGACAAGGGTTAGTAAAATAAATAAAAGGTGGAGCCAAGGATCACTCCACCTTTTATATACATAGCCCAAATTAAAGTCATATGGGTATATTAGTCGACAAGGGGATAGACACCCTTTTCGTCATGGACTTCTGCCCCTGTAATAGGTGGATTAAAGACACAAGCCATGACCATTTCCTTGTTTTCGTATGCTCTTAGAAAATGTTCATCGTGCTTATCTAAGATATACAAAGTACCCGGTTTGATCGGATAGGTTTCCCCTCCTACAACTTCAATTTCTCCTTCACCACTCATGCAGAAAACAGACTCTAAATGATTTTGGTAATGTATATGGGTCTCTGTACCTTCGTAGATTGTTGTAATATGGAAGGAAAAGCCCATATCGTCGTCTTTCAGCAACATACGGACACTTTCCCAATTACCCGCAACGACCCGTCTCTCACTTTTGCGACACTCATCGAGTGTTCTAACGATCATAATTCTTCCTTGTTAAGATGCTTTTTTATACAATTTTTCAGCAATTGTCTCCACTGCCCCCTCGAATATACTCAACCCTTGGGTCAGTTCAGCGTTACTGATTGTTAGCGGACAAAAGAACTTCACGACTTCATCGTTTGGGCCCGCAGTTTCGATGACCATACCGTTCTCGAAGCACGCTTTAGCTATATCACCGGCGACATCACCATTCTGGCATTCAATGCCAATCATCATGCCACGTCCTTTGCTTTGCACGAACATATCTGGAAAACGCTGCTTACAACGGAGAATAACGTCGATTACCTGTTGTGAGCATTGCTGAATGTGCGCTTCAAAATTCGCATTGGACCAATAGATTTCAAGGGCGTGGGCAGCGGTAATAAACGCATGGTTATTGCCACGAAATGTGCCGTTGTGCTCACCTGGTTTCCAATGATCAAGTTCTGGTTTTAGTAGCACGACGGCCATCGGTAAACCATAGCCGCTAATAGATTTTGAGAGCGTTACAATATCCGGCTGGATACCTGAAGGTTCAAAACTAAAAAAAGTGCCTGTACGGCCACAGCCTGCCTGAATATCATCAACAATAAGCAAGATGTCGTTTGACTGACAAATTCGACTTAATTTCTGAAGCCATTCGTTCGAGGCTACATTGAGGCCACCCTCTCCCTGTACGGTTTCCAGAAGTACGGCAGCAGGTTTATCGATACCCGCGGAATTATCAGCCAGCATAGTTTCGAATAGCTTAAGGCCATCAACCCCGGCATAGCCTTCAAACGGTAAGCGGGTGACATTGTGTAGCTCTGAGCCCGCACCTTGTCGGTGATGTTGGTTTCCAGTGGCTGCTAATGCACCCGCTGTACAACCATGAAAGCCATTAGTGAAGGCGACAATGCTGCTTCGCCCTTTAACCTTTTTGGCTAATTTCAAAGCGGCTTCAACCGCATTCGTGCCTGTCGGGCCTGTAAATTGCACTTTGTACTCAAGACCTCTTGGCTCGAGGATTATCCGGTTTAAAGCATCAAGAAAAAAAGCCTTTGCTTCCGAGTGCATGTCTAAGCCGTGTGTAATGCCATCCATTTCGATGTATTCAAGAAGCGCTTGCTTAAGCAATGGGTTATTGTGACCGTAATTAAGAGATCCCGCACCAGCAAGAAAATCTAAATAACGTTCACCTTGATCTGTTTCCAGCCAACAACCTTTTGCTTTTCGAAAAACAACTGGAAAGCTGTTTGAATAAGAACGAACATTAGATTCTTGCTTTTGAAAAATATCCATAATAAGACCGTTTTTGATACCTATTTGATGAGGATTATTTAAGAGGGATTCGATACAGGTACTCTGTATCATGCTTATCTTTGAAATGGTCCTTTTCATCGAGAAAAGTCGTCACCTCTCCGAGTTTTCCGTGAAGTAAATCTAGCTTTTGAAACAATGCCCAAGAAGCTTCATTTTCTTTGGTAATAGTCGTTTCAACTGCAGTTATATTTTCTAACCCTTTCCTATTCAGAAGCGCTTCCAACATACAAAAAGCCAAACCTTTACCCCTGCAATAAGGGGCGACAGCGACTTGCCAGACAAAAAGCACATTCGGTTCATCCGGTTTTTGGTAGCCCGAAATAAAACCCGCTATCTCGGTGTTGTGCTCAGCTAAAATGCAGGTCTTGCTGAAATGGATAGATTGCAGAAAGTTACAATAAGAGGAATTCATATCTAATGGCGGACATTCTGCGATGAGACGATAAACGTCATCACCATCATAGCGGTTAGGTTCCCGAAAATTCCATTTAGGGATTAAACCCTCTCCAACGTCTGAATGTAGCATCCAAGGAGCTGATGTGATCATGCGTGAAAAAATTCCTTTGATCTCTAATCAATTTCATTTTTATTATGAGCACTTTTTACCGCTTTTAATCAACAAAACAGCAAAAAAATAAGCATTTACGCGACGTGAATCACACTTAAGAGTGAAAACGTTGAAATGTATTGATTCGCCCTCTAATGTATTTTCTCAGTATGCTAATAGGTAGTTCAACTTGCCACATACCAATGAGTGTATTCGCCTTCTTGAAATGATGAGAACGACCCCTTACTAAAAACTTACCCAAATACAGCCATTTATTCCAACTACCAAGCAGACTGACGTAAAGTATTTTACAGCCTGTAAACCAACAATCGAAAAACAGAAAAAAACACCAAACACAACAATTAGAACTCTAACCATTATGCAGGAGGTGCAGCTCAACATCTCGGCTCTCCAGAGAGAAACACATTGAATACGAACACATCAAAAATTAAAGAATATTTAATAAGAGCAAATACTCAATAACAAACAAACAACAACCCAAAAAATAAACCTTTATTTACAAGAACTTAAAAAATAACACCCTTGACTAAACACTTTATAAAAAACCACTATCACCCATCTTACCGTACCTCATACCTTGAAATTTTCGATCAGATTACTTAGAGTACAAAACGTTCCACAACAAAACTTATACAAAAGGACGATTGACATGGATCCCATACTGGAAGTTAAGGGACTGTATAAAGTGTTTGGAGACGATCCTGACCGCGCATTCACGCTTATTAAGGATGGTATCGATAAAGATCGAATTTTCGAGCAAACTGGACTAACTCTAGGTGTCAACGACGTTTCTCTTACCATAAATGAAGGAGAAATTTTCGTTATCATGGGTCTATCTGGTTCAGGAAAGTCGACGCTTGTCCGGCTACTGAATCGGTTAATAGAGCCCACCAAAGGCAGCGTCTACCTGAAGGGGAAAGACATTGCACATATCTCAGAACAAGAGCTTAGAGAAGTTCGCCGCAACAACATCTCAATGGTATTTCAAAATTTTGCACTGATGCCTCACATGACAGTGATTGAAAATACCGCATTTGGCCTAGAGTTAGCAGGCATCAATGTTAAAGACCGAAACGCCAGTGCGCTATCTGCACTAAAACGCGTCGGTCTCGACCCTTATGCCGAATCCTATCCTGATGAATTGTCTGGCGGTATGAAGCAGCGTGTTGGTTTGGCTCGGGCACTGGCTTGCGACCCTGATATTTTGCTCATGGACGAAGCGTTTTCAGCACTGGATCCTCTCATAAGAACTGAAATGCAGGATGAACTAATACGCCTGCAAAACGATGATAAGCGAACGATCGTTTTCATCTCTCATGATCTGGATGAAGCGATGCGGATCGGGGATCGCATTGCGATTATGCAAAACGGTGAAGTCGTTCAAGTAGGTACGCCTGATGAAATTCTTCACCGTCCAGCCAATGACTATGTCGAAGCCTTTTTCCGAGGTGTAAACATAGCCAATGTACTAACAGCTAAAGACATCGCCCGTAAAAAGCCTTCGGCAATGTTCAAAAAATCGGAAAATGACGGTCCAGGTTCCGCATTGCAGCTTTTAATGGATCATGATCGTGATTACGGCATCGTTATTGATAAATCCAGCCGCTTCTCTGGCATCGTCTCACTTGATTCGTTGCAACTTGCGCACAAGGAGAATCGCTCATTAGCCAGTGCCCAGTTAAAAGATACGATCACTTTACAACCTAATCAGTCAATTAACGACATCTTAGGCCCTGTTGCTAGCGTGCCTTACGCCGTCCCTGTCGTTGACGAAGAAGGTCACTATCTAGGTGTCGTGACTAAGTCACGTCTTCTGCAAACATTGGATAAGGATTAGTCTTATGTCATCAGAACAAACAAACAGCGATCCTTGGTCACAGCCAACAAGTCAGCAGAGTGACCCTTGGTCACAAGGAACAGATGCAGCATCAGGTCCAGACTGGTTAAGCTCAGAAGTCGTACAGGAGAAGCCTTTCGATTTTTTGAATCCATTTCAAGATGCCGTTTTACCGCTCGATAATTGGGTAGAATCGGGTCTAAACTGGTTAGTCGAACATGGGCGCCCAGTCTTTCAAGCCATTCGTGTTCCAATCGATTTCATACTAACGTCTTTTGAAACAGCATTAGTTTCAACGCCGGCCCCTTTCATGCTGCTTATCTTATTCTTATTAGCCTGGCAGTTTTCTAATTTCCGGCTGGGTGTGTCAACCATTGCATCGCTGGTGTTTATTGGCCTAATCGGTGCTTGGTCACAAGCCATGACCACACTTGCCTTGGTCTTGACCTCCGTTTTCTTCTGCCTGCTGATCGGACTCCCAATGGGTATTTGGCTCGCGAGAAGCAACACTGCGGCAAGATTTATTCGGCCCATTCTCGATGCGATGCAAACTACCCCTGCTTTTGTGTATCTGGTGCCAATTGTCATGTTGTTCGGGATTGGTAACGTACCCGGAGTGGTGGTCACCATCATATTCGCTTTGCCTCCAGTCGTTCGCCTGACCATTTTAGGGATTCAACAAGTGCCTGAAGAATTAATTGAAGCGGGTCATTCATTTGGCGCAAACAAAAAGCAAATGCTATATCGCATTCAGCTCCCTTTGGCCCTTCCTACCATCATGGCAGGGGTCAACCAAACCCTGATGCTGTCTTTGTCCATGGTTGTCATTGCTTCGATGATCGCTGTCGGAGGCTTAGGTCAAATGGTACTTCGTGGCATTGGCCGCCTGGATATGGGGCTCGCCGCTGTTGGAGGCTTAGGTATCGTTATTCTGGCCATCTTGCTAGACCGTATTACCCAAGTCCTAGGCACTAACGCTGGTAATACAAAGTTACGCTGGTACCACACTGGACCGGTTTCATACCTATTAAAACGTAAAAACAAAACAAAGCAGCCTACTATCAACTTGAGGAGAAATACAAATGAGTAATTCATGGAAGAAAGCGCTTTTAGTAGGGGCCATCGCCTCTGTCAGTTTTTCCGGTCATACACTGGCAAATGAACTACCGGGCAAAGGTGTATCCGTTCAACCGCTGCAATCCACCGTTGCCGAAGAAACCTTTCAAACATTGATAGTTAACCGCGCTCTAGAAGCACTTGGCTTTGATGTTCAGCCAACTAAAGAGGTCGATTACAACGTCGGTTATACGTCTATCGCTAAAGGTGATGCGACTTTCCTCGCCGTTGGCTGGTTTCCTCTTCACGCTGATAAATACACCATGTCTGGCGGTGACGACAAATTCTCTCGCCAGGGGCAGTACGTCAGCGGTGCAGCACAAGGCTACTTAATCGACAAGAAAACCGCTGAAAAGCATGGTATTACCAACATTGGACAATTAAAAGATCCAGAGCTGGCCAAGCTGTTTGATGCTAATGGTGACGGTAAAGCAGACCTAACGGGTTGTAACCCTGGTTGGGGCTGTGAAATGGTGATTGAAGAGCAACTTAACGCCTACAGCCTACGTGATACTGTCACCCACAACCAAGGTAACTATGCGGCAATCATTGCAGATACCATTTCGCGCTACAAAAAAGGCGACCCGATCCTGTATTACACTTGGACACCATATTGGGTAAGCGGCGTACTGGTTCCGGGTAAAGATGTTGTTTGGTTAGAAGTACCGTTCTCCGCCCTACCTGGCGAGCGCAAGAATGTTGATACAACACTCGCCAACGGTAAAAACTACGGCTTCGAGATGAACTCAATGCGTATCGTCGCCAATAAAGAGTTTACTGAGAAAAACCCTGCGGCCGCTAAATTATTCGAAATAATTAAACTCAACATCAATGACGTCAGTGCCCAGAACATGATGATGAGCCAAGGTAAGAACAGTTCTGCGGATATTGAATCGCATGTAAACGGTTGGATTAAAGCGAACCAAAAGCAATTTGACGCATGGATAGCTGAAGCCAAGAAGGCTTCGCTGTAAGCGAGCCTAATTTAGAAGCCTCTTTGGGCTTACAAAATAACCCTCACTTTTGTAAAAAGTGAGGGTTTTCTTTGAACGGACTCTTCTTACTACATAAGCAATCTTTCAATCACCAGCAAGTCTTCACCGTTTCCACGTTGTAGATGATAAGCTTGGACACCACACTTCCGCGCCATATCAACATTCTCTAAGACATCATCAAAAAACAAATCATTAATGAAAATATCAGAAAAAAGAGGATACGAGCACAAAATAATGAAGTATGAAAGGA
>NZ_JBNNXU010000014.1:0-150949 GCF_052873915.1 Photobacterium sp. DNB22_13_2 | reverse complement strand
GTTCGCTGGCCGGGTAAAATAGAACCGGGCAGCATTTCAAATGAAATCATGCATCATATGGACTGGATGCCAACCTTGGTTGCTGCCGCAGGTGATGATCAGATCAAAGAGAAGTTGCTAGAGGGTTATCAAGCGGGTGACAAGAAATTTAAAGTTCACCTCGATGGTTACAACTTCCTACCTTATCTCACCGGTGAGGTCGATACTGGACCACGAGAAGAAGTGTTTTATTTCACTGATGATGGTGATTTGAGTTCACTTCGTTACAACAATTGGAAGATTGTGTTCTTGGAGCAGCGAGCCAAAGGAACCCTGCGTATCTGGGCAGAACCGTTCACGCCTCTACGAGTGCCTAAAATCTTTAACTTGCGGATGGACCCGTATGAAGTTGCAGATATCACCTCAAATACCTATTACGACTGGATGTTAGACCGTGCCTTTATGCTAGTACCGGCACAGGCTTATGTGGCCAAGTTCCTTGATACATTTAAGGAATTCCCGCCAAGACAAAAAGCGGCAAGTTTCTCGCTTGATCAGGTGATGGAAAAACTTCAACAACCGCAAAATAAATAAGGTGTTGAATTATAACTAAGTTATCTCAAGGTGCCGGATTCAGAGGGGGGGCAGCACCTCAATCCAAGGCGAAGGTTTGCAGGAATGGCATTCCCTTTCAAAAAGCTTCAACGAAGGAGTGAATGGGCTGACACCCTCCCGAAGAGCGAGTTTTTTAAGCTTCTATACTGCGTTATTGTTTCTTGATTTAGAGCCACTAGATCTTCAAAACAATGCCTTGTCTACAAGCTTATAAATTCTCGCTGAACCTGCATCTTGAAGTAGCTTGGGTATAAAAGGGCTCTTTGGAGCCCTTTTTTGTCTCTCGTACTCTATCTTTATTTCAGGGAATATATTTCATCAAGGATGGTTATGGCACGATTGATCCAGTCTGGAAGGTGTTTGATTTTATTTTGTTGGTTGTTGAGCTTTGTATCGGTGAGCCAACCCGTGATGGGACAGACTTCGGTCTATGTGGGTAGCGAAACCTGTGTAGAGTGTCATAGCGAACAAGCCGATGCTTGGCGTGGCTCGCACCATGAAATGGCAATGAAACATGCGACACCTCAATCGGTCTTGGGTAACTTTTCTGATCAGACGTTGCCGCTTGATGGGAACCCAGAAGGGAAGACCAATCGCTTCTTTAAGAAAGGTGATGAATTCTGGGTCAATATCGCGGGCGCTGATCAAACATTCTCGGATTTTAAAATCAGTTATACCTTTGGTGTTTATCCCCTCCAGCAGTACATGGTTGAATTCCCCGATGGTCGGGTCCAGTTGCTCCCCTTTGCATGGGACTCTCGCCCACCAGAGCAGGGAGGGCAGCGCTGGTTTAATCTCTACCCAGAAACCACTCCAGTTGATGAGTTCTATTGGACCAATGCCGGCCAGAATTGGAACTTTATGTGTGCCGACTGCCATTCGACTAATCTAAAAAAGAATTACGACCCAAAGACCAACTCTTATCAAACCACTTGGTCCGAAATCAATGTAGGGTGCGAAGCTTGTCATGGCCCCGCGAGCGGCCATATAGAGTACGTGATAAGCACCAGTAGTGAAAAGAGCACACCACATTCGGATAAACAGACACACTCAAGCTTCTTAATGGGTTTCGAACGTGACCTCAGTGTATCAGTGAAAGAGTGGATTGCTAAGGAAGGCCAAAATACCCTGCAACCAAAATCTATTCAGGCAACGGACCAAGTGCAAACATGTGCTCAGTGCCACAGTCGGCGTACTCAGCTCAATGAGTCGGCAAGTCATGTTAAAGGATCGTTCTTGGATAAATATCGGCTGAGTCTTATCACGCCTGAACTGTATTATCCTGATGGCCAAATTTACGATGAAGACTATGTTTATGGTTCATTTTTGCAATCAGTAATGGCTGAAAAAGGGGTGACGTGTACCAATTGCCATGATCCACATACGGCAAAGCTGACGATCCCAGAAGAAGCCGTTTGTCGTCAGTGCCATGTTTCTCCCGAGTATACATCCAGTAAGCATACGCTTCATGATGCCGCTACCGAGGCGGCCAAGTGTACCTCTTGCCACATGCCAGAGACGACTTACATGCAAATTGACCCAAGGCGCGATCATAGTTGGCATGTACCACGTCCTGATTTAAGTAAGCACATTAATACGCCGAATGTGTGTACCGGATGTCACGAAGATAAAACCAATCAATGGGCGGATGAGGCGTTAGCGAAACATTTCCCTAATTCTGATTACCGCCAGCAGCATTTCGGCGTGGCCTTCTATGCCGACAGCATTGGTCACAAAGCGGCGCCAGATGCACTGTCGTATACAGCTCAAGATGCGAGTTTAAGCGATATTATCCGTGCCTCTGCACTGTCCAGAATGGGGGGCAATACTAGCCAGAATACCTTAGTTGCACTCGCCAGAGCGGTAAAGCATGACAGCGAATTGATGAGGCTGGGTGCTATTGAGGGATCAGCGGGTTATGGCTGGCCAGAACGTTGGCAAATTTTATCCCCGTTGCTGAATGATCCCGTACTGTCGGTAAGGACAGAAGCGGCAGGTGTATTAGTCGGTTATTGGCCGCAGATAAGTTTGCCGCAAAGAGATAGTCTCAATACGCCTTTGCAAGAGTATATCGAGATACAGAAATTTAACGCAGACAGAGGCTTTGGCCGGACCAACCTTGGCAATGTGCATCGTGCAATGGGAGAAATGGACAATGCGATTGCTTGGTATCAAGGTGCGATTGAGATTGAACCATATTTTGCTAATAGCTATGTCAATTTAGCCGATCTTTACCGTAGTCAAAACAATGAGAAGCTTGCCTTGCAAGTGCTGGAACAGGGAATGAAAGCTCAGCCGAATGACAGTGCGCTGCCTTATAGTGCTGGCTTAGCATTATTACGAACCGGTGAAGCAGAGCAAGCCAATCAATATTTGAAACAGGCAGCAGAGATGGCCGTTGAGAATTCCCACTATTGGTATGTTTATGGCTTGGCGTTGGAAAAGTCCGATGTATTAGCGTCCAGTCAAGCATTGTCAGCGGCATTTCGCATCAGCGGTAACCCGCAATACCTCTATGCCCAATGTGAAGTGTTGGCGCGAAACTACCAGCTTGGTGCAGTATCTAGCGCCTTTGAGAGTTGCACCCAGGAGTTAGGCAAAATTGTACCGCCTGAAGTGGTTAGTCAATTGAAATTACAGGTCCGCAATTAGTCCTTTCGGCTTAAGCTGTAATGGCCTTTATAACCATTAGTTATCAGCCTTGCAGGTAAGATAGAGTCATTAGATACAGCGAAAGAATGAACCGATGAGGGTAAGTCATGAACCAAGCACAACAGGCCATTAATCAACTCATTGAGCAAACAGAAAAAAGTGTTATAGGCCAGCGCCATGTGGTGGAAGCTCTGGTTATTGGCCTGCTAGCCAATGGCCATATCTTGTTGGAGGGCTTGCCTGGAACAGCAAAAACACGCTCGGTTAAATCACTGGCGAATTTGTTGAGTACCGATTTTGGCCGTATTCAGTTTACCCCTGATCTATTACCTTCTGATGTTACGGGCACGGAAATTTATCAAGACCTCGACGGTAAGCCTCAGCTGCATTTTCAACCGGGGCCTATTTTTAACAGTATCGTTCTTGCCGATGAAGTGAACCGTGCGCCGGCGAAAGTTCAGGCGGCTTTGCTCGAAGCAATGGCTGAAGGGACAATCACCGTCGGTGATACCACCCACCAATTGCCTGAGTTGTTTATGGTGTTGGCGACCCAGAACCCAGTGGAGCAAGAGGGAACCTACCCGTTACCGGAAGCGCAGATGGATCGCTTCATGATGAAAGTGACTGTTGAGTACCCCGAGGATGAGGCCGAACGGGATATCATCCGCTTAGTTCGAAGTGAAGAGCTAGGGACGGCTGTTAGTGATCAGAATGCAGGGAATGGGCAAAATGAAGAGCTGGATAATATCGAGCCGGATATTGTACTGGAAGCTCGCCGCCAACTGCCAAATGTCACCGTTTCCGATTTGGTCGAACGCTACATTGTTGCGTTAGTCATGGCTACACGTAAGCCAGAGCGTTATCCCGATTCAAATTTAGCAAAATGGATTGAAGTCGGTTCAAGCCCGCGAGCGTCTATCGCCCTAGATAAATGTGCTCGCGCCTATGCTTGGCTGCAAGGTCGTGAACATGTCCTTCCAGATGATGTCCGCGCCATGTCACCAATGGTATTGGGACACCGTTTTACGCTTACCTATGACGCCCTTGCTGATGGGATCAATCATTTAAGGATCGTCGAAGAACTGCTCGACCATGTAGAAATCGGATAACTGGGGGCTTTATGGCAAAGCCAAACATTGCACCTCATTCTACAGGGCTCGATGCCCGAATTTACTGCGATTACTCACGCTTGGTGCGTCTTCAATCTCAAATCGGTGTGTTTAGCTTATTACCTCATCTGAAGGCTGGCAGCGTGTTGTCGGGAAGGCACAACTCATTGTTCCGTGGAAGAGGCCTTAATTTTGAGGAATTACGCCATTACCAACTGGGTGATGATATTCGTAATTTGGACTGGAAGGTCACATTGCGCACAGGCAAACCCCATGTGCGAAGCTATACCGAAGAAAAAGACCGAAATGTGATTATTTGCGTTGATCAGCGTAGCCAAATGTTTTTCTCATCAACAGCCGTGATGAAGTCAGTTATTGCTGCTGAAATTGCAGCCATGTGTGGTTGGCGGGTGCTAAAAGATGGTGATCGTGTCGGTTTGGTTATCGCCTCGGCTGAAAAAATTTATCACAGTAAATCCCAGCGCTCACAGCATGCCTTTATGTCCCAGTTAAAGTTATTAGCCAATGCCAATCAGCAACTGAATGTTGAAACCGTCAATAGTGACAGGGTGAGTTTTTCCCTGTGGCTTGAGCAGATAAAACGCATGAAGCTGTCCCAATCGACCATCGTATTTATGACTGACTGGCGAGATTGTGAGGAGACCCACCTCGAACAGCTCAAACAACTACAAATACATAATGACGTCTTGGCCGTACTTATTAATGACCCATTAGAGCAAACCTTACCCCGAAAGTTGGTTAAATCAAACTGGGTCGTTGGCGACGGTCAGTATCAGCTTAGCCTAGACACCAAAGAAAAGGTGGATCAGGCTAGTGCGAGTATGACCGAGCGTAGCTTGCTGACTCGCCAATCACTGACCCGTTTGATGGCACTGAAAAATCTACCGTTTATTGAGCTGGATACCACAGGGGCTCACATCGCCCAGTTTCAACGGCTTGTTGGGAGGTAGTCGTTATGAGTATTGAACATTCGCCTCCGAGTACTTACATATTGCGTGAGCTTTATGATGTCGCTGTCCCCGACAGCGTCAGTTGGATGCCACAAACTATTGGTTGGAAAATCCTGTTGGTATTGTTAATCGTTATCGCTGGGTATGTCTGTTACAGGTTGCTGCAGCGCTGGTGGCACAATCGTTATCGAGCAGAGGCGATAGCAGCATTAAACCACTTATCGATCGAAGATCCTCAATTTGAAGATACCTTGTTTTCTATTTTGAAAATTGTATTGGTATATCTGGATCCCACAAATGCAAAGTTATTTAGTACATCCTTTTTACAACAACTCGATGCGCTAAGCGAAGGCCGTTGCTCTTTTGATGATGAACTCAGTCAAAAGTGGATTCAGTCATTGGTTGACCCTGCTGCTTCCCTTGATGACGAGGAGCGAGAAGTATTGCGTCAACGCGCTTTGCAGTGGGTTAAATTTCATCAAGGTAAACCAATAAAGTCTGCTTCTGTCAGATCGCTATTTGCCAAATCGGCAAATGATCGTAAAGAACAGGGGGAGAACCGCCATGTTTAATTTTTCGATGATCAATTTGGAATTTGTACATCCTTGGTGGTTTTTAGCCTTACCTTTACCCTTGATTGTTTTCTATTTCGTGCCAGCTTATCGAACCAAGCAAACTGCGATTAAAGTGCCATTTTTCAGCCAGCTGATTGAAGCCTTAGGTGAAACTCCATCGACAGGGGCGAACCAGCTGACACCGTCCTGGTGGCAGCGCATGACCTTGGTGATTTCTTGGGTGCTTATCATTACAGCATTGGCTAAACCGACCATCTTGGGCGAACCACAAGTGAGAGAAAGCTATGGTCGGGATGTTATGGTGCTAGTGGATCTTTCAGGTTCAATGGCAGAAAAAGATTTTACCTCATCGGCTGGGCATAAAGTGTCTCGCCTTGATGCTGTGAAAGAAGTGTTGGCTGATTTTGTCAAAACTCGCCAAGGGGATCGCTTAGGGCTTATTTTGTTTGGTGATGCGGCATTTTTACAAACGCCCTTTACCGCCGATCAAGATGTATGGCTTGCGCTGCTGAATCAAACCGAAGTCGCGATGGCCGGACAGAGTACGCATCTTGGTGATGCGATGGGGCTAGCAATTAAAGTGTTTGATCAAAGCCACCAAGAAAGAGGGGAGCCGGATAGAGAAAAAGTGGCCATAGTACTCACCGATGGCAACGATACCGATAGCTTTGTTGAACCGATAGAAGCGGCCAAAGTCGCCAAAGCCAAGGGCGTTCGCATTCATATGATTGCGATGGGGGATCCACAAACCGTTGGCGAGACTGCACTGGATATGGAAACGATAAACCGTGTCGCTAAAGAATCAGGCGGTCAGGCATTTGTTGCACTTGATCGTGAGGCGCTTTCAACTGCTTACGAAGAGATCGGTAAGTTGGAGCCGCAGCTTTATGAAAGCACGACCTATCGTCCGAAACAAAGTGTTCATCATTATCTTATTGCTGTTGTGGTTGCGATGTATCTTGTTGCATTTTCGCTGGCAACCGTTACCCGTCGTAGACAGCTAAGTGCAAGCGTTGCAGGCTGGGAGAATAATGATGTTTGACAGTCTTAGCCTGCAGCAAATGCTCACGCAATTTCATTTTATCCGGCCGCTATGGCTACTGGCTCTTATTCCAATGGGGTTACTGTTTTGGTTACGGTGGCGGGAAGCCAACCAACCGGGCTGGAAAGATGTATTGCCAGATCACCTTCGTAAAGTGTTAACCATCGGCGAAAAAGGCTGGAGCAAGCAGCTTCCTCTTAAGCTCCTGATGGTGATGATCGCGATTGCAATTTTGGTTTGCGCCGGGCCGACATGGCAGCGACAAGCTTCGCCATTTGGAGAAGATAAAGCCTCGATGCTGGTCCTTTTTGATAGTAGCGAATCTATGTTGGAGCAAGATTTGCCACCAAGTAGGTTAGAGCGCTCTAAGCAAAAGGTGCGAGATCTTTTAGCGCTCCGACAAGGAGGCAGTACTGGGTTGGTCGTTTATGCAGGCTCGGCCCATATTGCGATGCCGATGACTCAAGATACCAAGGTGTTCGAGCCATTTCTAGCGGCGATCTCTCCTGAGATCATGCCGGTTGAAGGCAAATTTGCAGAGCAAGCCTTACCGTTAATTGATCAGCAACTTCAGGGAAGGCCGGGTTCAACGGTGTTACTGGTATCTGATGGGGCTAACCCCAATACAATTGCCGCTTTTAAGGCATATTTCGCTGATAAACCTTATCAGCTAATGTTACTCGGTGCGGGGAATCGCAATGTTGTAAGTGATGCCCCTGCTGATTTTGACTCGTTACGTCAGTTGGCAAGTGACGTAGGTGGACGGTTTATTGAAATAGCGGTTGATAACAGTGATGTTGAACAACTCAATCTTTCTGTTGAGCGCAATATGCAGCTTAACGGTGAGTCAGCCATGCCTTGGCAGGATATGGGGTATCAACTGTTATTACCTATCGCTTTAGTGATGTTACTTTGGTTTCGAAAAGGTTGGTTGGTGCAGTGGTGTGTTGTGCTTTCGCTTACGGGCTCACTACTGGCTGCACCGTCAGTAAAAGCCGAAACGGTTGTTGCGTCAAAAGCGCAAATGTCTCAGCCTGTTGAAATGGTGACTGCATGGGATAAAACAGCTCAATGGTGGTGGGATTTATGGTTAACGCCAGACCAGCAAGGTCAGCGGCTCTTTAATCAAGGAGAGTACCTTGAAGCGGCAAAGCATTTTGTCTCCCCACTGAGAAAGGGCTCCGCTTATTATTATGCCTCTGAGTATAAACAAGCCCACCGAGCATTTTTGCAAATGGACAGCGATTTTGGCTTATACAACGCCGCCAGTGCCTTGGCAAGGCAGCGAGAGTATCTAGCGGCAAGGGACCTGTTACAGTCACTTGCTGATAAGGAGTCCCTTGCGGTTGATTTTCGGCCTAACGTTGAACACAACCTCAAGGTGATAGGTGGCATTGTTGAAGAAATCAATCGCACTAGTGAAAGCCAGGCTGGAACTACTGATGGACCGGAAGAGTCGTTTGAATTAGGTGATGATAAACCTCGGACTGCCGATGGTGCCGATGAAAAAACAGCGGCTGAGTTAATGATTAAGGAAACACTCAATGCTAATGAAATTTTGGGCAGCAATGAGTTGGCAGATAAGTGGTTAAAACGAGTCGAGGCAGATCCAAAATATTTCTTACGCGCTAAATTCCAGATCCAACTCAATGAGTCAGATGAAAGCCATGTCGGTGGAGAGGCACAACAATGAAGTCACTATTTTCATTTACTATGTTGAAGCCGTGGCCAAAGCGTCATTTCCATGAATCACTACATTTGTTGGTGGTGGGATTAGTTATATGGGCTTGTGTCGGCAGCAGCATGAGTTACGCTGTCACAATGTCGGATTTGCAACGCAGCAATGATGTTGAGGTTAAGTCTTGGTTAGCGGGTTCAGGTTCAGATCCTAGGACGGGTTCGGATACAGATCAGAATCAACTGCCGAGCTTCAGCGTTAACCAACAAGTGATACTTTATGTTGAAGTCGCAACCCCGCGCTGGTTCACCGGTGGTACTCGAATAGAGGCAGTTGAAATACCGAATGTCATCGCGAAGCAGCGTAATCAGCTTGCGACCAATTATACCGAGAGGAAAGGGGGAGTTACTTGGTCTCGGCAGCGGTGGGAAATCACCTTATACCCAGTCAAGTCGGGCACTTATTCTATCCCTTCGCTGGCTGTGAATGTGCAAGTGTCAGCGCCTGGCGGGGCCAATGTCTCAGGGACAATGTACACCAAGCCAATGGCGTTTAACGTTAATCTACCATCAGGCTTAGTGAGTGATCAAATTGCTTGGTTTACCGCATCAAATGTGGATGTTAAACAAGACTGGAAGCAATCGAGTGGCGAGCTGAAAGTTGGTGATGCTATTACCCGTAAAGTGACTATTCAGGCACAAGATAGCCTTTCTATATTACTGCCAAACCTGCTGAGCAGCGAATCATCGGCCTACTTTCAAGGTTACCCTCAACCACATCGTTTAGGTGACTCGCAAACACGTGGGGATTATCAATCAAGCAGGGTTGAAGAAACCGTATATGTGATTCAGCAAGGTGGAGACTTTAGTCTTCCGGAGCATCAATTTCAGTGGTGGAATACCAAAACAAACCAGCTGGAAACCGTGACCATTGAAGGTAAACAATTCCATGCACGTCATACCTTAGCGTCTTTTGTTAAAGCTAACCTGCACACTATGGTTGTTGTTATTGTGGCAGCAGTTGTTGCACTGACGGTTTTCTTTGCTGGTCGCCGGTTTTATCGTACCCACCCTAAGCCACCTTGGCTGCTGTTTTGGCTTGACGTCAAAAAGGGAAAGTGGTCACAAGCGAGGGGAAAGCTGTATCGTCATCTACGCCAATCAACTGATAAACTTGAAATGAATAAAGTCGCTAGTGATAGCAATTGGTTGAAAACAAGTGGTCAAATTCAAACTGGCGAAGAAAATACCAATGTATTTAAAAAAATGTGGTGGTTGATCAGTGGCCATCAAAGATCGCTTGATAAGCTGACGTTACCTAAAGCACTCCCTAAGCTAGATAAGGTTCACAAGGCGCAAAGATAGGCCTTTAATTAACTGAGAAAATAATGCTTATTATTGGAACGATATAGAATAATATAAAATGGCCCAAAAGATGAAAAGTACCGATCTTAACCTCATTCCCATATTTGTCGCTGTTTTTGAAGAGCAAAGCCTATCTAAAGCAGCCGTGCGGATGGAAGTCAGCCAGCCTGCGGTGAGTAAGGGACTAAAACGCCTTCGTGACATTTATGATGACCCGCTGTTTCACCGTAATGCCAGTGGGGTAGAACCGACAGCGTTTGCCAGCGATATCTATCCGGCTTTGGCTGCTTCTTTGAAGAACTTTAGTTCGACTTTATCGGCTTCTCGTGGGTTCGACCCGAAAACATCAAAGCGGATATTTTCTATCGCCTGTGTGTCGGTGGCCAGTTATAGCGTTATCCCTGCATTGATCGAGAGGGTACGTATGGAAGCGCCAAATATTGCCTTCGAGATCCATCCTTTGTTCACCGAAGATATGGAGGCAGATTTACGGTTGCAGCGATACGATTTGGTGATAGATATGCCCCCGCGCGGACGTAGCCTGCTAAAATCTCAAGTCCTTTATTCAGAGGAGCTCAGCGTTGTGTGCTGTAAGCATCATCCTCGACTTTCTGACTCGATCACTATCGAAGAATTTCTTAATGAAGATCATGTGGTGGTGTCCCGCTGGCATGCGCGAGGCAGCTTACTAAATTCTGATGATATTCCGGAGCTTGATCAACGAAATATCGTTGTTCGTGCACCAGGTGCAGTAGAAATGATGCCTATAATTGCAGGCTCTGACATGATTGGCATTTTGCCAAAATCAACCATTGAATCCTTTTCCGACCGCTATGCAATCAAAGCGTTACCTTTACCGTTTGGTGAAGACCTCTATGATCTGTGCGCCATATGGCACCCCAGTCGGACATCAGAAACCAGTCACCGCTGGCTAAGGCAACTGTTGTTTAAAGTCGTCAAAGAAAGCTGAACATACTTTATTACCCAAGGGCTTGAATATAGAGTTGAGCCCTTCTCTGTAAGCATCCTCGTATCTATTCCCTGTCTTTGACTCATTTATTTTCGATCTTGTTTCCGACCGACCTCTGATTGTAGTGCCTAAAATTGGCATCCTTTTTGACTGTTTTTCTGTATCTGGAATAGTTCATGAGTAACTTGCCTGGTATAGGTTGAACATCTATCGGGCGGATGGGGGAGGTTGCAAGATGCAAATCAATTTGAAACGCAAAATCACAATGGCAGTGTTCTCAATCGCTGTAGGGTTTTCTGGATATGTTACGGCGAGTCAAGAGGTGAGTGAAACTCAGGTGAGCCTGACATTCGGCGTTGTACCACAGCAATCAGCCGCAAAACTTGCCAAGCAATGGGGCCCATTGCTTAAAGCATGGAGTGAAGTGACTGGTATAGATATCCGTTTTGCGACCGCAAGGGATATTCCTACGTTTGAACACCGCTTGGTTGCTGGTGAATATGATATTGCGTATATGAATCCGTATCATTTTACACTCGTTAACCAGTCTCCGGGTTATACCGCACTAGCCAGAGCTAAAGATAAGCGCATTACAGGAATTATGGTGGCAAAAAAAGAATGGCAAGGTGACGTTAGCGAATTGAATAATACTTCTCTTGCATTTCCGGCTCCTCGAGCTTTTGCTGCATCCATTTTGACGCAATCAGAACTGCGTCAGCAAGGGCTATCAATAACCCCTACTTACGTAGGTTCTCATGATTCAGTGTATATGGCCGTTGCCAAAGGGTTATATCCAGCGGGGGGTGGTGTTATGCGTACTTTTAACAGCTTGGATGAGTCGGTGAAGAATCAGCTTGCCGTCATTTATCAGACGAAAAGCTATACTCCACATGCGATAGCTTTTGCCAATAAGTTAGATGAAGACACAGTCATGAAATTACAGGAAAGCTTAACGCCTTTGAATCAACATGCTGAAGCGAAGACAATGTTCGACCAATTGAGTATTAAAGGTTTAGAACCAGCGAAAGACAGTGATTGGGATGATGTTGTGAACCTTGATATTCAACTATAACAATCAAAATAGGTGAGGCTGGGTATGACATTACGAACAAAAACCATTATTGGTATCGCATTGATTGAAGCCCTGGTATTGGCTCTGTTGATTATTACCGGTTTACAATGGTTGAAGACATCAAATAACAGCCGCCTTGAAACTGGTAGCCAACAACTCGTGAGTGTTTTTGCCAGCGCAACACGAGATGCTGTGTTGGCGACCGATCTCGCCTACCTTGACAGCTTTGCTGAGTCGATAACGACTGAGCATAACCTTGCCTATATTAGAATCACCGACCGGAACGGCCTGGAATTGACTCGCCATGGTGCATACCAAGATGTGACAACCAATCATTTACCTTCCGACGTTGTTGATGGTGTATATGATGTTTACAGTGATATTAAAGTAGCAGATCAGTATTACGGCAAAGTCGAAATGGGGGTGAGAGTCAGTGACTTTCAAGCCTTGATGTCACAAGCCACTCATATGAGCTTATTGATTGCTATTTTAGAAATGACCTTGGTCGCCATCTTTTCATTTGCTCTTGGCACCTACCTATTACGTCGCTTAGATACGCTAAAAAAGGGGGTTGAGCGGATAGGGAAGATGGGTCCAGGAGCACAAATTGCCGTTACCGGAAAAGACGAAGTGACAAGAGTCAGTAAGGCTTTTAATGAAATGTCTCTGTCACTGGCCAGTGCCCAAGAAGATTTGGCGAAAAAGCATGAACAACAGGTTGTGTTGACGGAGAAAGTCACTGAGCTAGCACAAGTGGCGGAGCATGCTAGAGACGTCATCATTATTACCGACGCAAAAGGTAAAATCACATGGGTGAATCCAGCGTTCGAGAGACTAACAGGGTATCAGCACGTTGAAGTTGTGGGTAAAAAACCAGGTGAATTACTGCAAGGTGATAATACCGATCCAGCTACCGTTATGTATATGTCAAATAGATTGGCGGAAAAGCTGCCGGTTAAATCAGAAGTTCTTAACTATTCTAAATCTGGTCAAGAATATTGGGTGGAAATGGATATAACACCAGTCCTTAATGAAAGAGGGGACGTTATCCGGTTTATTGCTGTCGAGCGAGATATTACTGAACGCCGCAGAGTAAATAAACAGCTTGAAGAAGCACTGGTACAAGCGACAAAAGCCAATTCGGCAAAATCAGAGTTCCTCGCCAATATGAGCCATGAAATCCGCACTCCGATGAATGCGATTATGGGACTCAGTGAAATTCTGCTAGACAAAGTAAATATCCCAGAGCAGCGTGAGCAACTGAATATCATTAATCAGTCAGCGGATAACCTCGTTACTATCATCAACGATATTCTGGATTACAGCAAGATTGAGGCAGGTAAGCTGACACTTATAGAGGCATCGTTTGATTTGCGGGAGGTATTAGATCAAGCCGTAGAACTCAGCGCTTACCAGGCTAAAAAGAAAGGCTTACCGGTAATATTGGATGTGGCGGCTAATATGAACACTCAAGTAAAGGGCGATAAAGGGCGCTTGAATCAGGTGCTGTTGAACTTATTGGGTAATGCGGTGAAATTTACTCATAAAGGCCATATCAGGCTCAGCGTTTCTGAAGAGAATATCGAGGACGTTCCTCGTTACCGGTTTAGTGTTGAAGATACGGGGATGGGTATTCCTGCTAATCGTCTACCGTTTATCATGGAAAAGTTTGAACAGGTTGATAATTCAGCGACTCGAGAATTTGAAGGAACAGGTCTTGGCTTGGCTATCTGCAAACATCTCGTTGCGATGTTTGGAGGTCAGTTGGTGGTAGAGTCTGAAGAAGGAGTCGGTTCATGTTTTTCATTCACTATTCATTTAGAACCGCAATCAATCCAACGAGAACAGAGTGCTACGCCATCGTGCAGTGGTGCAGTTGTCGATGAAAGTGTTTTGCCTAAATTAACCGTGCTGGTGGCCGAGGATAGCCAAGTCAACCGAATGCTGGTTGAAGCTATGTTGGCTAATAGTCAATTGGAACTCATTTTTGCAAAAGACGGAGTAGAAGCTGTTGAACTATACCAGCAACACCATCCGGATTTAGTTATTACTGATATCTCGATGCCATGCAAAGATGGTTACGCGGTGACGGCTGAGGTAAGGGCGTTACAGCAAAGTGGACTGTTCCCTTGGTGCCCCGTGATTGCGCTTTCTGCCCATGCCATGGTGGAAGATAAAGAGAACAGCCAGCAGCGTGGGCTGGATGATTATCTGACGAAGCCGGTTAAGAAAGTGGAGCTGGTCAATATGATTGCCAAATGGGGTGGGATTATTGGAAACCAGCAGGTAAAGAGGGTAATGGATTAGGTTTTACTTACTTTAAAGAAATGAAAATTGTGCAGCAGCCTGCTGCACAAATCAATCCTGGTACATTTGAGTAGGGGATTAGTGCTTATACCTAAAGGTATTACTATCATCAATAATTTCAATTTTTACCGGGGCTAAGCCTTTCTTGGTGTTACCTATTTGTTCAAATGATTTCTGAGAAAGATCAATGACTCGACCTTTTGCAAAAGGGCCTCGATCATTGATCTTAACATCTACCGTTTTGTTATTGGCTGTATTTGTCACCCTCACAATAGCCCCAAAAGGTAAGGTTTTATGAGCCGCTGTATAGGCTTTCATGTTATACCGCTCACCACTTGCAGTGAGCCTTCCGTGGTATTTTTTACCATACCATGAAGCTTGACCAACAAGATCATGTGAACGGGCATAACCCCTTGTTTTTTCTTTATCGATTGCCCCAGTTGACGAGCAGCCAGCAAGCAATGTAAGGATGAGAGCCGTAAACACGAGGTTTAATTTTTTCACGCTATTTGGGTACTCTATTTTCTTCATATCATGTTTATCTTTTTTAACTTATTGATAATGGAGTGTGGAATACACGCTTTAGCATGTTGCTTCAGTACATACAAAGCTACCACAGTTGCAATAAAACAGTTTAAAAACGCGAATGAGGAAAATTATCCTCCGATTTGACTCGCCGATTTTGCCATGAACTATTTTTCGTTTGGTCATGGTTAAGAAAGATTTTTGGACGTGAAAAGATTAAGTTAGCAACGTTTGAGGTCTGCGCCAGATTATTAATGTCTCAAAAGCCTATGCGGAGTTCCCGCTAACCATTCAATAACTGTCGAAGCCACTACCTAGGTGTTGAGCTCGAGTCTGCATGAGACTTTCGGAGCAAATTGACGGCTAAGTATGGTCATGCAGGCTTCTTGATGCTTTGAGAAGCCTGTGCCCTATTCCTTGCTAGGGATACCAATTCGCCGATTTCAACTTACTGAATAATTTTCAGTCTATTCGGGTAATAAAGGTTTGCTCGTCATTCACAAAAGCCACAAAGCCGCCGTGATAGATAAACACCCGACCACGCCCCTCAACTATGCAGGCAAGCTGTGGGTTCAAATCTTCTTCGTTATCCTGGCTTTGAAAAGTACCGGTATCGGTGATTACGCCGCTGAGTGTAGGCAAATATCCATAAGTGCGCTTGGCTTGATCAATCAGATTCAATTCGCTGGCGGTAGAGAAGCACAAGGGGATCGCACCGGCTTCTTCGATAAATATGGTTTTCAGTTCTTCAAAAGCTGTAATCACCAGCCAGTCGATACCGTTAACATGATGGATAAACATAGAGTTTCTCGTTAATTCTGATGCGGAGATTTTATCACTATCAGGGGCAGAACGTAGTAGAGATTTAGTTGCTAAAGGCGCTAATTCTGTGCCATTTCCAGACATTCACTATGCCAACTTGAAACACGCCTTTGCCCCATTGTGTGTTTCGATCGATTAAAGACTCTTTCAGAAAATCATCGTTTGAATTACTTTTCGTTATGCGTAGAGCCCAAACTATGCGATCAAATCTGTTAATCTTATAGAACAATTTCCCCACATTTATGAATTTGCGGTAAGAAAAATAGCCCGATAAAATGACCACTCTAACCGATGAAAGAGTGCCACATGCCATTAAGAGCTACCCTTGACGGATCCGCCGTTCAGTCCTTCAATTATTCTTCCAATGAATGGGGTCAACTCAAGAGCAGCTACAAGTCACGTACGCTGACGATGGCTTGTTGTGGCCATAAAGCGATCCCAAAAACGAGCAAACTGGGCACTCGGTATTTTGCACATGCTCGTCGTGGCGAATGCACCAGTGCACCAGAAACCGCCGATCACCTCAAACTCAAAACGATTGTGGCCAAAGCGGCGGAAGATGCCGGTTGGCAAGTCACAACGGAGTTTGAAGGCATGACACCAGGTGGTGAGAAATGGGTAGCCGATGTTTACTGTCAAAGAGGCGATAAAACGATGGTATTTGAGGTGCAATGGTCCCACCAGTCCGAGAGCGAGTACCTTCGCCGCACTGAGAAATACGAAGCTTCTGGCATTAACCGGGTTGCTTGGTTATATCGAGATAGAGCCAATAGAGACAGGCTCTATGACCAACCTGATTCGTTGCCCAAATTTGGCTTTATTCCCAGTGATAATGGCTATGTCGTGCCTGACTTCGATGTCGATATCGTGGAATTTGTAGAGGGCATGTTTGCAGGTAGGCTTAAGTGGGCGCCGAAAAAAGGTGATATCTTAGATGCGTTTGCTTGTTACAATAAAAGCCTGTGTTTAAAGTGCGGCGGTCTTAATCACTACGTTTGTGCACTTGAGGTCCATACTAAAAGTGGCGTGTCACTTGGTGGGGAGCTCTTCGATCTTTATTCCAGTGCACGGGAGGTGATAGAGGCCAATGTTTCTCGGGAACGCCTTCTAGAATACGGCATTGGTTCATTAGACCACATCTATAACAAAAGGGGTGGGTACGCCTATATGGCGCATGGGTGCCTCCACTGTAATGGGGTGCATTGTAATCACACATACAGATTTGATTACCATACCGATATCACCCGTTCGGTACCTTTTTCCTTTCGATACGATCCCGCATTATTGCACCTTCGTCCAAAATGGTGCTTTAGCAAATCACCAGCGTGACGTTAAGTAACCGCGTTGGGTAACTGCTTTTCGTTTGAATCATCATGCTTTCAAGTGAAGAGTGGGCGTGGACATAAGTGACATTGAAGTTCGAGACTTATTTACATAGTTTCCCTTTTGATCTATCAAGGTTTTGTCCAGAGCCATGCTGACTGCGCGGCTGACTCGGATCTGCCCCTTTATGAGTTGGGGAGGGTATTACCCTCCAATTTTAGCTTGCTTATTTGGCTTACTTCTCCTAATCATTAGAACTCTAACAATGTGGCCAAATTTGCTGATCCACTACATACCAAACTTTCAACAGTCAGCTACCCTCCCTAATCTACATCACAGCACTAATAATGAAAAAATAATAAGATGATTAAACGATGATTCATACGCAATCTAGGATGAACGATGGACACGGATTTAACAAAACTGGATTTGAATTTACTTCGACTCCTCCGCACCGTTGTTGAAACACGCAGCACTACGTTAGCGGCAGAGAAATTAGGGATTTCTCAAGCCAGTGTCAGTCGAGGAGTAGGCAAGTTAAGGGAGCTGTTTGGAGAACAGCTATTTTTAAGAAAAGCCCACAGTATTGAACCATCTGAACTTGCAATTCGGTTAGCGGAAGCCACCACCGAAATGATGAACCCTATTTCAAAAGTTCTTGATTCGTTTAATAATTTTGACCCGCTTCAATTTCGCGGAAAAGTATCATTCGCAGTCAACACTTACTTACTGGAAGTCTTTGGGGAACGATTAATGCACTTGCTGGCAAGTAAACTACCAAATGCAACGTTTGAGCTTGACTACTGGCAAAGTCAATCTTTAACGGATATGTTAAATGGCAAGATTGATTATGCATTGCAGATTTCCAATTTCCCTTTTCCTCAAGATGTCTATAGTCACCATATAAAAGCCGTGGAATCAGGTATTCTTGCTCGGAAAAATCATCCGGTATTAGAACAAGGTAACGAATGGGATAAAATCCACTCTCTACCACTCGTTCAGCTCTATTTAGCGGGGGTGAATTACGATAAAAGTGCACTTCATGAACTGTATGAGCTTAAGGGCTATAAAGCCCACGTAACGCTCAAAACTCACAGCCTAAAAGCGGCTCTTTACACAATAAAGACCACCGATGCGATATGTTATTCCAGCAGTTATGTGGCAGAGCTTGGAGAAGACATTCAAGTTTATCCATTGCCCTTATTATCAGAAGATCTTAAGCGATTTGATATTATTGGTGGGTATTTGCAAACAAGAAGAAATTATCCATTGAATCAGTTTCTGCATCAGATTATTCAAGCCTTTTTTGATGCTATCCAACAACCCGGAGAAGGGACTTGATTTCTGGTTAAATAAAAAAAGCACCCATAGGGCGCTTTACTTTACCGTCTAGGAATTAATGCTCTTCATGTTGCTCTAAGCGGGAGTCAGATACCCAGCTAGGTGTCAGCCCTTCTGATGGTTTTTTGTCAAATGTCGCCTCACTTGGATCCGAAGGAGGTGACCAGCTTAATAAGTCAGTTCGGGCCATTCGTGTGACAACTTGCTCTTTTGTCACATTGATAACCATCAAATCTTGCGCGATTGCCACAGGACCACCGTAAGTTTTATTTAGACCTGCGAAAGCTTTATCGATAGTATCTTCATTGGTAAAGAAGTGCGTCCCTACTCCCAAAACTGGCTGAGCAATGGTGAAAAGTTCACCCAGTTCAGTCGCTGACGTATGTTTATGAACGATACTCTCTGCGACTTCTAAAGGCATACCATTTTTCTCTGAAAACGTTGGGGCATCAATAAAAAGTTCATGTATAAACACATCAACACCTTTCGACATTTTAGCTTCATGAACCGTAGGCTCACTATCACCAGTAAACGCCATGGACAAACCATTCCATTCTAATCGATAACCGACAGCTCCCACTAGGATATGGTCAACGGGAAACGCGTAAACTTCAACGTCATTTTCAGCGTAAATTAGCTGTTGAGGTTGCTCAGGGCTAAATTTGGCATAGTCAAATTCATGCGCCTTTATTTGCATACCTTCTCGAGCCGCAATCCCCGTCTTACTCAGTACATGCCATGCCGCTGCTTTCTCTACATGCTCCACAAAACTGGCAATACCTAATTCAGGTGTATGACCCGAAGAGCCATAAACATTGAGAGGCACATTCCTTCCCCACCCCATAGAGTCCCATAAGTTGAAAATCCCCCCTACATGATCAAGGTGTAAATGAGTGATAAATACTTTGTCTAGAGAGTCATGCGGTAAGCCCAAACTCCATAGGTTCGGCACTGTCCCTCCGCCAATATCGAATATAAAATTGTCACCGTTACCCAATTCAACGAGCCAACTGGTTGAAGCTTGTCCCATTCTTACTGGCGGGTTACCAGAGCCTATAGTAGTAATTCTCATTTCGTCAGGCTCTATCATTTCTTGGCCTGCGATGAAGTGCTCGGCATACTGTCGATGCTCACCTTCCATCTTTTTGACCACGTTGTGTTTAGTAAGAGGTTGACCGCATAACGGCACAGGGTATCCTGCTTCGGTTAAGTGACACTCGCGGGGAAAAGTATAATCCAGTGGTGAATCAGCAAATGTGGATACGGAAAACGTTGAGCATAAGACAAATGCCAGTAAATTTGATGTGTTTTTCATAATTGCTCCGGTTGTTGACTTTCAGTGCCTCTTATTGTCGACAACAACCGACCTATAAGCCACGTATAACAGAAATACGGATTTGCAGACTCATTATTCTAATGAACACAAACTATCGTTGCTTATAAAGCAAAAAAATTAACTAAAACAAACGTATTCATTTCTTCGGCCAGAAAAAGCCAGAATACGCAAAAATGATGATGGACGATGGTTACGATTACCAACAGATTCAAGAAATATTGAGCGCATGCTCTTTGAAACGCACCAGAAGGTTAGGACACTGAGTTAAGTGAGTATAAGCACTAACGAGGTTATACACTCCACACGAGCAGAGGTGGCCGCTTCACCTAGCTATTTTCCGATACCAAAAGTTATCCGTATTCCTCTAATTTAAGTAATAACGTTAAGAAGGTTTTGTCCAGCTCCGAGCTAGCTACCTCAGTAATGACATACCTCAGTAATGACATACCTCAGATCTGCCCTGTGAAGCCCTATCTAGGTACAGATTATCTTTAAATATGTTAATTACAAAAGTTAGCTAATTATTTTAGCTGTTTTGACCCTAATGCAGAGTGTCAGGGGCGAATCTGTGTGTTTAGATGTGCCCAAATAAGATGGTCTTGGGATGAAAATTTATTACAGTTAAAACCGCTGATTTTCGTTCCTCACTTGTTGATTCGATTTCTGGTAAGATCTTGTCGAAGGCCGTGTTTTGATAACTTTTTTTTAGGTTTAAGTCAACGCAGTAAGAGTAAAATGCCCTTGAGTGTGCATTTATTTTTTTGCACAGTGCCTGTTTCCATGATTCAAACAGACAAACACACGTACAGTGCACTTTTTAGACCCCATAAAGTGGTGATACAGGGGTTCTATGCAAATACCACCGTGGTTGATGACATGAGTGATATTTTTGAAACGATTCTCGACGTAGAGAAGGGGTATGGGGAAGGTGATCATTTTGCTCAAGCGGGCGCTATGGCGAATGGACGTATTTGGAATGCCTTTCAAAAAAGTGCCCACATTGACCCTGTAGTCTTTGTTGAATACTACAAAAACCCGTTACTCAAACTGGTTTCAGAAGCTTGGTTGGGTGCAAACTATCAAGTGACAGCCCAAGTGAATATCGTTAGACCGGGTGGGAGAGCGCAACAATCGCACCGGGATTACCATTTAGGCTTTCAGCATGCAGAAGCATTAAGAAGCTATCCCGTTCACGCCCAGAAGATGTCAGCGATGCTCACTTTGCAAGGTGCTATCGCACACAGTGATATGCCACTGGAATCTGGCCCGACGAAGTTGCTGCCTTTTTCCCAGCATTACCCTCTGGGGTATATTTCCTGTCGTGAAGAAGAATTTAAGCAGTATTTTGAAAGCAATTATACGCAATTGCCGCTTAAGAAAGGGGATGCTGTTTTCTTCAACCCTGCCGTTATCCATGCCGCAGGGCAAAATGATACCGTTGCATTACAGCGGACCGCTAACTTACTCCAAATTTCATCAGCATTTGGTAAACCGATGGAGACTATCGACCTTGCGAAGATTTCGCAGACTGTGTACGACTCTCTCGCTTATCATTGGCATGATGATGTGTTCTCTGAGCTAGAGAAAGACGCCATATTAACTGCATCATCAGACGGCTATTCGTTTCCTTCTAACCTCGACACCGATCCACCTATTGATGAACTCGCGCCACAAACAATGAAGCAATTATTACAGCAAGCTTTAGATCAGCGCTGGGACAAATGTGATTATCAAGCCGCCTTACTTGCCCAAATAGAGAGAAGAAAGCCGAAATCACAATGCTAAAGAGGAATGGTGGTATACCGAATCTATAAACGGTTCTGTCTAAATCAAACGTAAAGAGCCTACTCGTTTGAGTAGGCTCTTTATCAGCTATCAGCTATCAGCTTTAGTGACTAGAACTCACTTCCCCCAGTACCTTACCCGTTGCCCCGCTTGGTAGGGTGATGCCTAACGCATTCGATAAAGTCGGAGCAATATCGTACGGCGTAATGTCTCGCGTGACTTTATTGGCTTTAATGCCATTGCCTGCAAAAATAACCGGTACATGGGTATCGTAGCGCCATGGTGAGCCGTGGGTCGATGCAATGGTTAGACCATCCATATCATTAATATAAGTACGAGGGGCAAACACTAAGTAGATATCTCCAGAGCGCTGCGGGTGATGGTTATTCTTCACCAGTTGCATCAAACGGGTATCGGGCAGGGTATTTTGCATGATGTCAGTACTTGTTACTGCATGATAAATGCCTTTGGTCTTTTCTACTTCTTCAGCGACGACTCGTTGCACGGCTTCGAGTGAAACCCCTTTAGCTTTTATGACGTCATGGTTGAGGTAGATATAAGGCTGTGCATATAAGCGAATAGCATCTTTGTCTAGGCCAAACTCTTTGTTCAAACGGCTTAAGAGTTGTTCGCTGATAATGGTGTCTTTATTGAAATATTTTGCGGTGTTATAGCCAAGCGCATTCACCGTCGGAGCCGCTTCGGGTACACCGTGATCAGCAGATAGAACAATTAAGGTGTTATCCAAACCAACCTGCTTTTCTACATGAGCTAATAAGTTGGCCAGTGTTTGATCCAATCGGATCAAGTTATCTTCCGTTTCTAAGCTTGATGGCCCGTACATGTGAATAACATAGTCATTGGATGAAAAGCTTACAGCAAGGAAATCGGTGAAGTCGCCTTGGCCAAGGTTTTCCTGCTCAATGAGTGCCGAGGAAAAATCCGCGGTCAGTTCATCGCCTGCTGGGCTCAGGGTCAACATGGTGCTGTAATATTGAAAGCTTGATGGACCGTAAGGGTGAGGGAAGGTGCGCTTAAATCCCGCCAGATCGACTTTCTGCTCCTGTGGGCCTTCTTTAAGGGTGTATTTTTCCCTGTCCAAGCTGAGATCCCACCTTTGCTTGCTATAGCGGGCAGGGTAGCCTTTGGCATTCCACTTGGTGACCCATTCTGGATATTCTTCATAATAGTAATTGCTGGTGACGAACTCGGATTGGGCTTTTGAGAACCAGAAGGCTTTGCCGGAGTGGCCAGCCAGCGAGATAGCGCCACGGTCTTTTACCGAGACCGAGAATATCTTAGATTCCCCATTACTGGCCACGGCAAGCTCATCGCTAAACGTAGTCGATAGAATAGGGACCGGAGAGCGCCCGTCGAGTTTGGCGGTTCTTTGGGTTGGGTCGATTTCTGTCGACTGGTTAACGCCTGCGCCTTGAGTCAGCATAGCGTAGTCACCGTCTTCGACGTTATAGACTAAACGCTCTTTTTGGCGGTCATACCAAACGTTCCCCACCATGCCGTGCACACTTGGTGGTGCGCCGGTCGCAAGGGAAACATGACCGACAATCGTTTCGGTATTGCCATGCTGATAATGCGCGTTGGTGTAATACGTTCCTTCATCCATTAAATAGCGGAAACCTTTATCACCAAAGTTGTGTTTATAGCGCTCGAGCAGATCACCACGCAGGCCGTCGACGGTAATTTGTAAAACCAGTTTTGGCGTTGGTGGTGGTGCTGCAACGGTATTTGTAGCGAGTAAACATAAGCTAAGACATAACAGGCGGGGTACTGTTGCTATCTTCATTGATAGAAGCTCCGTTTTTATGGATAAAGAACACTTGAAGTGTAGAAGAGAAAGTCCTCAACACTAAAAAGAGGACTATTAATCATATGGCTATTACATAAAATTCTTATTCAGCGTCGCGCACCAGTCTTAATCCCATGTCAGCCATGATAATGTTTTGACTGGCAAAATCGCGTCGATAGTTTTCAGACAAATTTTCGTCGTAAGCAAAACTACCACCGCGTACTGATTTGTGAGCGAGACCAATGTTGGAGTCTTGTGCGTTATTTGGGTTATCGGTTGTACCATAGCGGTAATAGCCTTCATCGTAAGCATCAATGACAAATTCACCGACGTTACCTGTCATATCGTAAAGGCCCAGTTCATTAGGTTTTTTCTGGCCAACGGGGTGGGCGCGGTTATAGGCGTTTCCTGCATACCAGGCCACATCATCGATACTATCCGAGCCACTATAGGTATAGCCTTGGCTCTTGTTTCCACCTTTGGCGGCAAATTCCCATTCTGCTTCCGTTGGCAGACGGTAGTTTGCACCAGTGAGGATATTGAGTTGCTCGATAAAATAATTGGCCTGCTGCCAGCTTAGGTTATTGACCGGAACGTTGGGAGCGTTGAAATAACTCATTGAAGAGCCCATCACGCTTTCAAATAGTGCTTGAGTCACTTCATATTTGGAGATGTAGAAGCTATCTACCGACACCGTTCTGGCGGGTGTTTCTGCTTTACTGGCTTCAGCATGATTAGAGCCCATCTCAAACTGCCCGCCTTCTACCAAAACCATATTCGTTTCTATGTTCTGCATAATGGGGTGAGGCGTACTGGCAAATAAATCGGTGCTATTCCAAGTGGTGACGGCGACTACTGCAAGACCGGAAAGTGTGATAAATGCAACTCGCTTTAGCGCTGGTGATGGCATGAGGCGTCTCCATGGATCATGTTATTGATCATTGAAATAAGAAGCCCATTGTAAGGAAAAACCCCATACCAAAAGGTTATAAGGGGTATAACAAGCGTCGGCGTGTAGCACGCATTAAAATTGGCTTACTTAAATGTTTATAAGTAGGTGAAATATGCTGATTACTCAGGGTCCGCAATACAATGGCAAGGCATCAAAGCGATTACATGTTATGGCAAAGCCCATTGGTGCCGCGTGCAACATTGATTGCACCTATTGCTATTACCTGAGTAAACAGGACTTACTCGAGTACAAGAAAGGGTGTTCGCCAATGATGGATGAGATAACCCTGGAAACTTATATTCGCCAATATATCGAAGGCCAGAATACCCCAGAGATTATTTTTTCTTGGCAAGGTGGTGAACCAACCATGCTGGGTGTTGATTACTTCCGCAAGGTTGTTGAGTTACAGAATAAGTACAAACCAGAAAGTAGTGTTATATCTAACGATCTTCAAACCAATGGTACGTTGCTGAACGATGAGTGGTGCGAGTTTCTAGCTGAGAATCATTTTTTGGTTGGTTTGAGCATCGATGGACCCGAGATGCTTCACAATGCGTACCGAACCAACCGAGCAGGACGCGGTACTTTTAAGCAAGTAATGGCTGCAGTTGAATTACTCCATAAACACAAGGTGAAGTTTGCCACTCTGACTTGCATTAATAACCTGACGAGTAAGAACCCGCTTGAGGTCTATCGCTTCTTGAGAGATGAAGTGAGATCGCCACAGATCCAATTTATTCCTATTGTCGAACAAAAGACGTTCAGAACTACAGCACCTCAGAAATGGCAGCCTCAAGAGCAACTACGCCAAGGAGATAAGCGTCTGAACCCTTGGCATAAAAAATCAGTTGTTGAACCTTGGTGTGTGTCGGCAGAAGGTTGGGGAGATTTCTTGGTTGCAGTGTTCGATGAGTGGATTCAAAACGATATTGGCAAAGTATTTGTTCAATATTTTGAAGCGAGCGTTGAAACTTGGATGGGGCGAAAAAACCCGCTTTGTACACTCGGTGAAATCTGCGGTAAAGGATTGGCGATGGAGCCAAACGGTGATGTTTATACCTGCGACCATTATGTTTATCCGGATTACCAAGTAGGAAATATCCACCACCAAAAGATTGATGATATGGCTTATTCAGAGACACAGCAGAAATTTGGCTTTGCCAAGTCACGTTCGCTGACCAGCCAGTGCCAGCAATGTGACTTCAAGTTTGCGTGTTTTGGTGAGTGTCCTAAAAACCGCTTTATTCGTACCAAAGATGGAGAGCCGGGGTTGAACTACTTATGTGCCGGCTGGAAAAAGTTTTTCTCTCACGCAGATAAAGCGTTTGCTTTGGTATTAAGAGCGACGGGCAATCCTGTCGTGCACGGTAAGTATTCTGATGCTGTGATGAAAAATACGATGTCTAAAACAGCACCACGTCAGCCGTATTTTCCAACCCGATTTTAATCTGAGGTAGTGGTAATGAAACGTACTATTGCAACGATGCTTCTGTGCTCATTCTTGGTATCTCCTTTAACACTTGCCGCAGAGGTGGGGCGTTCTGATCTGACAGACGAAGGTGCTCAGGCAGCACAGCAAAACACGCAGGATACGCAAGCTGCACAAATACAGCAGTGGGTCATGATTGCACAAGATCATCGTCAGAATGATGAAAAGCGTGCCGATGCGCTGAGGCAGTTAGCAAGCTACCCTAACCAAAATAGCTTGGTCGCGGTTGCCCGTGGGATACAGGATGAAAACCCGATTGTCAGAGAGGCTGCCGTTGTTGGTGCCGAACCGTATCAGTTTGCTCACCGCTGGCGCTTGCTTTCTCCGTTGCTTACAGACAGTGAGGCAAATGTACGTTTGACCGCTACCACAAACCTAATTCGAAATTATGGAGAAATGAATGCTGAGCAAAAAGCATTGATGGACCCACCCTCAGCGGAGTTAATCTCATTCCTCAAAGGTAAGAAAGATCTGCCGTCTCAACTGTTATTGGCCGATGTTTACCGTTGGCATCAAGATTTTGACGAAGCGCATGAGATATATACTGCTTTGCAGGAAGTTGAAAATCGTAACTCTCAAATATGGTTGGGCCTAGCAGATAATTATCGCGCTCAAGGGGATGACCTCCAAGCCAATTTAGTGCTGGAACAAGCGCAAGAAATATTGCCTGAAGAGGCCAATTTGTTTTATTCCCAAGCGCTGACACTGGTAAGACTCAACGAGAAAAAACAGGCTGCGGAGGCAATCAGAAAAGCAACGGAACTTGCGCCAGATAATAGTTATTTTTGGTATTTGAATGGGGTACTGCAAGAAGCCTTCAATAAAGAAGAAGCGACGATATCATTCGAAAAAGCCTATCAAATTTCAGGAGCGCCAGAGCAGTTATACGCAATGTGTGATATCTATGTGAGGTATAACCATCCCAAAACTGATTCATGTTTGGAATTATTAGCTAAAGTTGCCCCTGAGTTTGTGATTGACGAACTAAAATCTAAACGGGGTTAATTATACCCCATAATTATAAAAAATAATGAGGGAGCTAATGCGACCATTAAAATCAACACTGGCAGTGATGTCGGTATTATCTTTACCTGTTCAAGCGAGTGGTATTTTCTTGCAGGAAGCGGTAACCGCAAATGCAGGTACAGCGGGCGCAGGTGATGGTGTTTATACCGGTTCAACAGCGGCGATGTGGGTAAACCCTGCAACAATGAGTGGCATGGGGGAGAGCTTAACGACGTTCAATGTGTTGGGATTTGATCTCGAAATGAAATATCGAGATAACGCAGATAATGGCGATGGCAAAGCTCACTCTGTCTTGCCCTCTGCTGGCGCATTTCATGCTCGTCAGGTGACTGATGATCTCCATGTCGGTATTGCCCTTGGTGCTGTTGGGGGATCGAGTTTGTCATATGGTGAAGAGTGGGCGGGCGCTGCTGCGCTAGATGAAATCACTTTGACGGCAATGCAGATCAATCCTGCCATCAGTTATCAAATCAACCCTCAATGGTCGCTTGGCGTAGGGATTCAGCTAAGCTGGGCTTCGCTAGAGCAATCAACAAGTTTACTTGAAATTGATAAAGACACTGATTGGGCGTTTGGTGCGAATTTCGGTGTAATGTATCAACATGATGAGCGATTGGCACTAGGAGCGAGTTATCGAACAAAACTCGAACATGAATTTGGCACCCGTGTTTCTGGCCCGCTTGATGTCGGATTATTTAACAGCCTTCAAACTGATATTACCGTTCCGGCAATTGCGGATATCAGTGCAAGCTATGCTGTTAACCCACAATTGGATTTACTGGCCTCGATTCAGTGGCACCAATGGAGTGAGTGGGATAATACAGTAATGGATTTTGGCCTTGGTTTTGAAAATGGCCCAGCGACCATTGTCAGAGATTGGGATGATGTGTGGAAGTTTGCGTTTGGTGCGGATTATCAGCTTAACAGCCAATGGCGACTGAAAGGTGGCTTCTCTTACGAAACATCACCGCAAGATGACCCAACCAAGCAATGGGTGGATGTCCCGGTCGGCGAGCAATACCGCTATTCGGTCGGTGCCGCAACCAAGTGGAATGATGTCACTATTGATATGTTCTATGAATATGCCGATTTGGGAGAGGTGGATATAAAACGAAATATCCCACAACTTGACGGTACCTTTGATAGCCGAATCCATTTTCTGGGTGTGAGTTTTACGTATTAAGATTCAATCCGTGAAGTAAATGTTATTATAAAAGAGGCCGCATTATGCGGCCTCATATATTCAATCTAAATTGTCTTAGTTTAATTTAACCTCTACGCTCTCAACGGGAGTATTGGTAGGGTTGGCGTAAAGAGTACGAAGTACTGCTTTTGCGCGTTCATCAAAGACACCGCCATCAGCACCAAAGCCAGGGAAGTGACCTGAATAACCAAGATTGTTTTCATACATTCGTCCTGCAAAAAAGATATGGGCGAATTCGTGAATCGCAACTTCATTGGAAGCAATACAAGTTCCTTCATTGTTTACAGCGCTTTGATCTTTAAGGTTATGACACAAACCAACAGGGGAGTCTAGGTTTAGCCAAGTCCAGCCCTTATCACCTAACAATACGCTTTCGTTATCAACTAACACGCCTGCTAGGTTACCTGAATTAGGACCTGAGCTGACATTACCGTGCATGGTTGCTGTTCCAAGAGAGAATATTATTCCACCTTGTGCATCAAGGCCGGTGTAGTCCTTTTGAAGTTCATAGTGATCTGGAAGCTGAGAAAATCCTTTCACGTCAAAAATATCAGTCCATGACTTATTAGGCGCAACAATGGATGCAATTTCTTTCATTGCGTATTCAAAGCGAGGATCTTTAACGTGTTTACCATCGGGGTCATTGTAATAAACAGGGATCTTCGATATATCAGAATCGTTTTGACTAATGGCATAGCGCCTGGTCATACCCTCTCTTGATACACCTGTTCCTTCTTTGTAGGCACAAAACATTGTTCTGCATTGATATTCATCATTAACATCAATGTAGGCATTGTCGGGAAAGACATAGCCAGTTTCAATTTGCTGAGAGTTACTAATATCAGCGATCGTCTTTAGTATAAATTCTTCTGTAGGCGCTTTGCTAGAACCGCCAGCATTTCCGCTGTTACCTGAGCTGTCAGTGCCACCACAACCAACGAGAGTACCAGCTACTAAACTGGCAACGAATAGTTTCATATACATAAATACGCATTCCTTCTAAGCGTGAAGTGTAAATAAGGTTTTTGTTTTATAATTTTGAGGGTGAGCATGTTAATGCTTGAAATATATAATGCAAGTGTATTTGTTGGTAAATAAAAAATTGCTCGGGATTAATAATAAAATGTTATTTTAATGTGTTTTATGTTCAGAGAGGATATAAATTGGTGAATACTTTCAAGTTTGATATGGATTGAATAGGCGCCGGGAATTATTTTAATGTATTGACATGATAAATATAAAGCCAAATCATATTGAACTGGCTTTGATGTTTTCTTTGTTGATTGCTTTATTTCGTTTTTTACGGATTTGGACTAGGACTGAAAGACGTACTTTTTTTAAATGCTGTTGCGCTAATTGCTTTACCCGTTGAGAATGACTCATCACTTACTACTCAAAGATGTATAAATTAAAAAATATTATATAAGTAACATTAATGATTGTTATGATAGCCGAAATTCCTATAGGAATAATGGTGCAGATGAATGCACTTAATAGCCTTCAAAGGTATCAATCAGTGGTACTAGTAGCTTAGTTAGCCACTGGATTTTTTCTGATTGTCGCCGTGAAGCTTTGGTAATGATAGCGACGGTAAGATCGATATCATATTCGAATTGTTGATTTTTGTCGGGCGCGTAGCGGAGGGTGTAGCAGGTGTCCATTAACTGAGTAGTAAGGATATGATTATCAGTGAAAATCTTGGTTTCTATTGATGGATCGATCATTTCATATCGATTTTCAAACTCGTTGACACCGGAAATAATGTATTTTACATATTCACCATCAGTATTACCTTCGAAATGTGCCCGTCCTTTGAATAGTGGTTTTTGATGTAGTGTCTGTGGCTTGTTATTCAGGATATGTATACCAATGTCTACAATCTCTTCTTGTAGCATGGTTTCGCTTAAAGGACTCCATTGACGAATATCGATGACTGCATCGGTTTCTTTACGAATTACATCGATAATGCCCTTACCTATAGTGATTAAGTAAGGCTCTATGATGTGCAGTGTAATTTTATCTAGCCGCCTCGGATCAAACTCTTCCGGTTCTAATGCTAGACTAACTTGTTCCAATGCAGATCGAAGCCTAGGCTCAATACTGACGGCATAAGAGGTTGGTGATAGTCCTTCAGATGTTCGTACAAATAGCGGATCATCCAACTCTTCCCGTAACTGAGCTAAGACTTTTGATACATAGGACTGGGATCGACCTAATTTTTGAGCGGCCCTAGTCGTTGAGTGGGTTTGCATCAAAGTAATAAAAACATGGAGCGCATTTAAATCATTCATAAATCAATAATTTTTAATATCCATAGGTTTGATTATCTACTAATCATAGAAGAAATTGAAGCTATTTTAGGCTGCGATATTTGAAAGCATTAACCAAGTTGGAATATCGGTAATTCCAAAAAGAGTGGGCGAGATAGATATAATCGCTTCATCAGTTTGAGTGATGGGGGTATCAATGTGCTTCTACCTGTACTCTGATAGACAGTGAATAATAACCATATGCTAGGGATTTGCCTTTATGTTTCTGATATAAAGGCTTTTTTTATTTATGTATAAAAGACTACCAAAGTTAGAAAAACATATACAGCAGCATAATGGAAAGTATATCTTTCAGGTCATTATTGCTGTTGTTTTTATCTCGATGATATTGTCACAGGTGACAGACTTCTGGTTAGATGAAAGCATTATCATCGACAAAGAGATTGAAAGAGAACATGTTAAAGCAATATTTCTGATTGGGGTTCCGGCCATTGGGGTTGGATTGTTGTTGTCAGGGTTCTTGTCTGGGAATACAGCCGTTTATCAAAATTTTTCTATTTTGGTCATTGTGAGTGTTATATCGACAGTGCATACGCTATCAATTTCAATTTTTTCAGATGTATCGATTATTAGTTTGATAATGATTACATTCGTTGCGAAAATGCTGGTGTTTACACCCGTATTTTCATTATTGGTTTATGCTGTCTATATTCTTCAATCCAATTTAATGGTGGCTGTTTTTCATTCTGAAAAGGTTCTATATTCTAACTATTATTTCTCGTTATTTTCGACTTTTCTGTGGTTGAGCTATTTCTCTATAAATAACTATAAAAATTTTTCACGTAACTATGCTAGTGAACAAACGAAAAAAATGTTGTTAGCAAAGGCAATCATTCAGAATAGAGAAATAGAGGCTAAAAACGCGATACTTAATGGTTATTCATATATTGATGAAGTTACTGGATTATATAACAGAAGATACTTACAAGAAAAAATGACTCTGTTCAATCAAGGTATGAGCCAGCATCAACTTGGTGTATTGATTATCGATATAGATCACTTTAAGCAGGTCAATGACGTATACGGACATTCGAAAGGCGATGAGTACTTGAAGGCGGTATCGCACGCTTTGCGGAGTGTTTTTAAGCGAAAGTCGGATTTGGTTGCGCGATATGGTGGTGAGGAAATTGTTGTGATGCTAACAGAGCTCACCAAAAGTGATTTGGAAGAAAAAGCGAGGCAAGCGTGTGAAGCCGTGAAAGCGTTAGCATTAAAGCACCCATCACATGGATGTGTGAGTGTCAGCATTGGTGGTATTCATGCTGGTGAAGATCATTATTCAGCAGAGCATTATCTTGATGAAGCTGATGCCTGTATGTATCAAGTAAAATCCAGTGGCCGCAATGGGTATTTGGTTGAATCTTGTTAAGTCTCAATGGCTTGCTTCGTTCAATTGTCGTGAAATGACCTGTTGTAACGGAATGAAAGTTCTTATCTTCTTTGAGGTACGGTGTGATAGATAGCTGATAATACGCCAAACTATAGTGGGGTGGGGATGAAGACATGTATTAGATGGATACTTAAATTAACAGCGCCAAGTGTCATCACAATTTTGATTGTGCTCTTGGGTGTGTATCTGTAGTGCTCAACGGTGTTTTAAATCAGATACGAAAACGCGACCCAAATTAGGTCGCGCTTACTTATTTACAACTAGCTGATCAGTAATGCCACGGGAACTTACTAAAGTCTTGGTCGCGTTTTTCTAAGAACGCATCACGGCCTTCTTGGGCTTCATCAGTGCCGTAAGCAAGACGGGTTGCTTCACCGGCAAATAGCTGCTGTCCGACTAAACCATCATCTGGCAGGTTGAAGCCATATTTCAACATACGCATAGCCGTTGGTGATTTGCTGTTGATCTCTTTAGCCCAACGAAGTGCTTCTTCTTCCAGCTCAAAGTGGTCAACAACTTTGTTTACCATACCCATTTCATAAGCTTCTTGAGCGCTGTAGTTGAAGCCACAGAAGAAGATTTCACGGGCACGTTTTTGGCCGATCATCTTGGCCAAATATGCAGAGCCGTAGCCTGAATCGAATGAAGCAACATCTGGATCAGTCTGTTTGAACACAGCGTGCTCTTTCGACGCCAGTGTCAGATCACACACCACATGCAGGCTATGACCACCACCAACAGCCCAACCAGGAACGACTGCGATAACAACTTTAGGCATAAAGCGGATTAAGCGCTGAACTTCAAGAATGTGAAGGCGACCCATGCGAGCAACGTCGGCTTTTCCTGCTTCTTCACCTTCACTTTCGTATTTGTAACCGTCTTTACCACGAATGCGCTGATCGCCACCTGAAGAGAATGACCATTGGCCTTTCTCTGAAGGACCGTTACCTGTGATGAATACGCAACCAACATCAGACCATTGGCGTGCATGGTCAAGGGCTGTGTAAAGCTCGTCCACGGTTTTAGGTCGGAAGGCGTTCAGGCAGTCTGGGCGGTTGAGTGCAACACGGACTGTACCTTGATCTTTGGCACGGTGATAAGTGATATCTTCAAAATCGAACCCCGGGACTTCTTCCCAAAGTTCTGGATTAAAAATCTCTTTGCGAGTCATGATGACGATTGCCTCATTAGGATTATGCTCAGTGTGCTATAAGCTAGGGAGTTACAGCTAAATGTCAATGGTTTATGAAAGAATGTGACCAGATGGCGAGGGTTTCGGGTGTGGTGGGGTGTTTATCCATCAACAAATAGCCACCAACCATTGCACAGTTATAGTTGGTGGCAGAATCAATTGCTTTAATTAAATTAAAGCTTAACTAGCATCTTGCCTTTGTTCTTGCCTTCAAATAAACCGATAAAAGCATTAGGAGCTTGGTCGATACCTTCGAAAACGGTTTCTTCCCATTTTATCTTGCCTTCAGTAATCCATTGGCCCATCTGCTGTGCATATTCGCCATAATGTGCCCAGTGATCAAATACAATGAAGCCCTGCATTTTTAGCTTTTTGATGATAATCATCGACATGTTAGTAGGACCTGGCTGTGGTTCTGTCGCATTGTATTGTGATATCAACCCACAGACGGCAATGCGGCCGTAGTCATTCATGTTATTGAGCGTGGCTTCTAAGTGCTCACCACCCACGTTTTCAAAGTAAACATCGATACCTTGAGGGGCAGCCTCAGCAAGTGCTTGAGTTAGGTTGGTAGCCTCTTTGTAGTTAATCACCGCATCGACGCCCAGTGAAAGCAAGTAATCAGCTTTCTCCTGTGAACCGACTGAGCCAATCACCTTACAGCCATGCATCTTGGCAATTTGACAGGCGATACTACCCACGGCACCTGACGCAGCTGAAATAAATACTGTGTCGGTTGGCTTTAGCTCTGCGATACGGAATAGACCAGTCCAAGCAGTCATACCCGGCATACCCATGATGCCAAGGAAGCTTTGATCGGGTAGGGCCGTTTCAGGAAGACGAGTGAGTCCTTCACCATTACTGATAAAATGGGTGCGCCAGCCTAGCATGCTACTTACCTTACTGCCTACCGGGAAGTCAGGGTTGTTGGACTCGGTGACTTCACCAATTGCACCACCTTCTAAAGCTTCACCAATTTGGAAAGGTGGTACATAACTTTTGCGGTCAATCATGCGGCCACGCATATAAGGGTCGACGGACATCCAGGTGTTTTTTACTAGAACTTCTCCTTCTTTTGGCTCGGGAAGAGCCGTTGACTGAAGCTCAAAGTTATCTGTTGTTGGAGTGCCTTCTGGGCGGGATGCAAGATGGATCTGTTGGCTGTTCATTCTAAATCCTTATCAGCTCTGTTTAATACAGTTTATGATGGTGAATACTTACTGCGATAAATGTTTGTGCGCAAACTATCTGCCTATTACGTTACTGATAGTAGTGGAAAGATGCAATAGCTTTGCGGTAAAATAATTTGTGCGCAATGTATTTTGTTCCTCAGCGATTCTGTTATCATCGCAACTGAATTGATAACTACAGATAAATTAACTCGGATCTTAGTATGGCCCAGAAGCTCTCTGACAATGTGTGTTTTGCCTTGTATACCGCCTCGAATGCGTTGGTCAGGGCCTATCGTCCGTTGCTGGACGAATTTGACTTAACTTATCCGCAATACATTGTGATGCAGTCACTCTGGTACAGCGATGGAGTCAGCCTGAAAGAACTTTCGCAGAGCGCACGTTTAGATTCTGGTACATTAACGCCGATTGTTAAACGCCTCGAGGCTAAGCAGCTGTTGACCCGAAAAATCTCACAAGAGGATGAGAGAAAAAAAGTCATTTCACTGACCAGCGAAGGCCTTGCTCTTCGTGAGAAGGCTAAGGATCTCAAGGCTCAACTGGAAGCCAAGTCCAGTATGAAGACTGAAGATGTGGAGTCGCTTCGCAAACTCTGTTTAGAGTTGGCAAACAATCTGGCGTAAAAGAAATAGTAGAGTGAGGCAGGGGCAAGGTGGTTATGGCCATGGTAAATAGTGGTATTTCTCGTCAGCTAAAACTGGCTCTGACGTTTACATTGTGTGTTGCGATCACATTAATTTTTGATTGGCCATTTTCGTTCTTTTGCCCTTTGCTCAGCTTGCATATTATGATGCTGCAATTGCCAGCTATGCCACTAAAAGAATACTGTAAGGTGTTTGTGACCGCGGTGGTAGGGGCAGCGGCCGGTGCGTTGATTGCATTCTCTTACTTGCTGTCCCCCGTGATATTTTTACTTGTTAATGCTGCGGTGATTTTTGCTTGTCACCGTTTCGATCGATTAAAGCCCAATCCCATTCATGCTCCTATTCGAGTCGTGAGTATCGTTTTGGTATCAGCTATAGGTATTGTAAACCAAGCGCTTATAGTGCCACTTACCGCGAGCTTGCTGCTGGGGTTGGGTATAGCCATGGTGGTAAGCTATATCATGTATGCTTTGCTACCCATACAAAGTCATACCGACGACTCTCATTCCGACACTGATACGACCCCGCCTTTAATGAATAAAGAGTGGGTAGTATTAGCGGTTTTTATGCCACTGCTGATATTGTTCACATACACTGATATGAAGCAGTATTACATGGTAATAGTGGCAGTCAGTGTGATTAGCTTTTATCCAGAGATTAGTCATATTGCCAAAGTCAGCTGGGATTTTATCCGCGCTAATTTGTTGGGCGGAGCATTGGCGGTGGTCGGGTACGTCATATACTTTCAGGGGCAAATACTGACGACAAGCGGGTACCTTCTTCCACTTATTGTGGTTTTCCTCTCTTGCTTGCTACTGGCAACGATCATTTATCACCCAAGGGCTAAGCACTTGGCACACTACTCGTTAACGCCTTTTGCTTTATTGTTGCTACAAGCCGATCGATTTGATTTTAATATTTACCAGTCGTACCAAAACCGGTTGCTGAGTGTCATGACTGCAGTTGTTTACACCTTGGTGGTATGTTGGGTCATTACTGCCATTTACCGAAAGTGGTCTCATTTGAAAGGCTAGCCATGACATAGGTGATAATTCTTGTCACAATGTAGGTCATGTTGTTGAAATAAAACCCTATCATGTCTATCTCATTGCCTATTGACTCGCTCAAAGCCGAGTTCCTTGCTTCTCTTGAACATTCTCACCTTGTCGTATCGGCAGAAACCGGATCGGGCAAGTCTACTCGACTACCTCTATGGGCTGCAGAGCGCGGACGCGTTTTAGTGGTTGAACCCCGAAGAGTCGCGTGTCGATCATTGGCTGAATTTGTGGCTGGTGAAAAGACTGAAAAAATCGGTGAGTCAGTGGGTTATGCAATCCGCTTTGAGAATTATTTTTCCGATGACACGCAGGTTGTGTTTGTCACACCCGGGGTCGCATTACGTTGGCTGAGTGAAGATGGGTTAGCAAGTTTTACCACGGTTATTATTGATGAATTCCACGAAAGGCGTTGGGATACTGATTTGCTGTTGTCGATGCTCAAGCAGAAAGACAATCACCGATTGGTAGTGACCTCAGCAACCTTGGACAGCGAACGACTGGCGACTTACCTTCAAGGTGAGTGTTTACGGGCTGAAGGGCGAAATTTCCAGGTAACAGTTGAACATATTGCGACCGATAGCCGCAACATGCCAGACAGCCGCCATGTTGAAAAGAAGGTTAAAGAAGCAGTCGTAACCCGGTATGAAGATCATCAAGATATCTTGGTGTTCTTGCCGGGCCGAAAAGAAATCGCGCAATGTCTTTCGACGCTGAAGCAGGCTTTGCGAGATCACATTGAATTGGGTGTGCTCGACATCATTCCTTTGCATGCTTCGGTCAGTGATGATGAGCGTCATCGCGCGCTGACCGAAAGTGATAAACAGCGGATTATTCTGGCTACCAATGTAGCGGAAACCTCGCTGACGATCCCCGGCGTGACCTTGATTATTGATACTGGTCTAGAGCGCCGAACTCACCAGCGCAATGGCCGAACAGTGCTGGGGTTACATGCGATTTCCAAGGCCAGTGCCGAGCAGCGAAAAGGGCGGGCAGGGCGAGTGACGGACGGTACGTGTGTCAGGTTATATGGCAAGGCTGCACCGCTTGAGTTTATCACCCCTCCAGAAATGCACCGTGAAGAGCTCGTTGAGTCCATGCTTGCAGCAGCCTGCTGTGGTTACCCATTCGAGACCTTGGGCTTTGTTGATACCGTACCTGAAAAATCTATGTTGCTTGCTAAGGATAAACTTTTGCAAATGCAGGCAATCAATAATGACGGGGCGGCGACAGAGCACGGGAAAATCTTATATCCACTACCCATTGATACATTGTTTGCCCATCTAATCACGGCGATGCCTGATAAAGCCAGCCGTGAAGCCATGGTCGATCTTGCTGCCTCGCTGAGTGTCTATCAGAGGGTTTGGCAGATGCCGTCGGGTGAAGAAGCCCGTGAAAAACTGGCGCAATGGGAACCAAAGCACTGTGACGCGATGGCGCTTATTAAGCTATTGCGCGGTAGTGAGCCGGAATGGCTAAGTTTTGACAAGGATGTGTTGGCTGAAGCGAGAATGCTATCTGAGCAGATGCGTGAGGCCCTCGGGTTGCCAGCACTTGAAGTGGCGTCTTCGGTAAAAAGAGATGTATGGCTGATGGCAGTAATGAAAGCGGCTCCTGAGTTGGTTTTTGTCTGTCGTCAGAAAAGGCGGCAGGCATTAGGCAATGGTTTTAGTGAAGTGAGTACAGGTCGTGAGAGTCGCTTCCCTGAAAATGCCGAAGCTGCGATTGTGTTTGACCAGTTTGCGTTGCCAGGTAAAGGGGTTAAACAAAATTTGGTGTTGGCTACATGTATGGCACCAATCACTTTTGATTTGATGAATCAGGTCGATATGGGGGAAGCGATCTTCGGCGAAACGCGTGTGTCGGATGACGGTTGTTTGGTTGAAAAACAGCAGGTATATGCCGGACGCGTGATTAAATCTGACTGGGTAGCACCGGAAGGGGCCTCTGCTCACGATACATTTGTCGATATGATTCTGGCTGGTTTAATTTTGCCTGGGTTAAGCGGAAAAATCACAGCTGATATCCATCAATGGAATTTGTACTTGGCTATGGGCAAATACCAATCTGATGTGTGTACTCGTGCAGCACAGCCTGTAGAAGTTCGCCAATGGCTTAGTGAGCAAATAGAAGCGCTTGGGGTCGAGTCAGCTGAAGACTTCGAGTTATTCACGACTGATGACTTCATTTTTAATGGTATACCTGATTGGGAGCGCGCCGATTTTGACCAAGCCTATCCTTACAAGGTTTTGTTGACCGATCTCACCATGCGGATTGAATACCATATAGCCCGAAAACTGGTATTGGCCGTCCATGAAAGCGGGAATCGCAAAGCCGATCCAAAGCGCTGGGAACTGCCACGCTGGCAAGGGTGGAAGGTACAATATCGTAAAGCCAGTCGGACGATTGATGTGAGGTAGTAAGGTCAGTCTATGGTATGGGGCAATTTGTAGCGAGCTCGCTAGATGCTACGATTAAGTTGAGTCATGGCTTGCTGTATAAACCTGAAGCTGCCTATATAATGCCGATGGAAATTGGGCAGCTTGGTTTTTCTATATTTAAGATTAACTGTTGTCTTTCAACTTGCTTTTCAAATTCTGCATGAATGTTTTGAAGTGCGGGAAGAAATCTACAAATACAGGGTGCTTACGGTCTTGCATCATCGCAGGACCAAGTAGACGCAACGCAACACCAACACGGGTAGACGTTTGCTCATCCAAGCCGCTGCCTTGCTTTAGCTTTTCAACAATAGCAAACATATCTTCGCGGTCTTGCATTTCAAACTGCAACGTTTGTGCGCTGTTTTCACTTTCAGTATTTGTGTGCTCGATAGTAATACGGTAGTGGTTTGACTGTTTCATGTTTCTCTCCAGATTTATCAATGCTTCATTCGCCAATTTATTCAATGGAATAACTTAGCTTTTTAGAAATCGTTCGATTTTCGGTTTAATTGTTAATGAGATCAAAGTGATCAAAGTTAGGCCAACAGGCAGGGCTGCAAGAAAGCCTTGTAGCCAACTATGGGTAAACTGATTTACGTCGCTAAAACCAATGTTATTCGCGGTCGTCGTAAAGGCCATAATAGACTCCATAATTACGGCCATACTCAAACCCACGACGAGGTTTCGTTTATGCTCGCTTGCATTTGGCATAAGCTTGGTAATGAGTTTGGTGACCAATGTCATCATGACCATCCCGATTGGCATCATTAGCAGGACAGTTTTAAGGAATGAAGTTAGCCAGTCTATTAAGAATGTGTCGGTGAAACCGACGTTCGTGTATGTCATGACTCCAGTCAAAGTGCCCCCCATCAAAGTCATCATTCCTAACACTACCAGTACCTTGTAGATCAAAGGTGTTTTCGTTTGAGTGGGAAAGGGGGCTGTCATTGTTGTTTCTACAGTCATCTTATTCTCCAGACTTGAATTTGCTCTCAATTAAGTTGATAATGTCAACTATAGTGTTTTGGTTGATAATGTCAACTAAATTTTATTTAAGGAGACCTGGATGTCAGAGTCAAAGTCACTAGAAAGCGTATTTCACTTAGTCCATATGCTAAAGCGCCACATGCATGAACATATTGAGCAACTGGATTTGAGCATTACGCCAATGCATATGCGTGTACTGAAAATTATCAAGAAAAAACAAATATGTACTGCTGTTGATATTGCTCAATTCTTAAATCGCGACAAAGCTCAGGTGACCCGTTTGCTCAATGAATTGATTAAACAGAGCTTGATCGAAAAAGTGCCAAACCCAGAAGATAAACGAAGCCAACGTTTGTTGGTTACTAGTGAAGGCAGTAAGATTTTGGCGAATCTAGCCATTATTGATGGTCAGATGAATGAGAAAATGATGAAAGGGATTAGTAACGAAGAGCTGAAAGAATTTGAGCGCATCACGGGGGTGATGACTGAGAATCTAGCAAAAAAAGAGCATTAAGTTAGATATCAAATAGATATTGACATTACTTTACCTAAAAAAACGTTATTTTAAATAAATTAATGTACAGTGTTCATAACAGAAAAGAGGTCCGTTATGAATTTACATCCGTATGCTAAAAAAGGTGGTTTAAATCCACATACAGTGAAATCTATTGTCACAGCCTTTGTGATTGTATGTGGCTTGGGTATGTCTTCGGGAGTTGAAGCAAAAAAGCATAACCACAATCCTAACAATAAAAGCAATAAGGTTACCGTTGTGAAAGCACCTGCAAAAAAGTCACCAACAAAGGTCGTTGTTGTTAACAAAAAACCGGCTCCATCACATAAACATTATCAACGAAATAGTTTGCCTAAGATCGCAACATTTGCGGTTATTTCTGGGGTAAGTTATGCGATCGTTGATAACTTTTACTATAAACGTCAAGGTGATAGCTATATTCATGTGGATAATCCACGCAGGTAGTGCAATAGAGCCAGAAGTCAGATATCTCTAGCTTCTGGCTGGCATCACGAGGTTAAAAAAATTTCTACAATGATATTGTGTTTTCCATATCCTATCGTAGATTCTTTACATGCTAACTTATGTTGTTGGCAGTAGAGTAGGTATGATCTCTGCTAACTTTGTTGCAAACTTCTGATGTTGGTCAACTTGCCAATGAATACCTTCTCGTTCACATGGGGTGATGAAGGTTGCTGCATCTAGAAAATGGCAGCCTAATTCTTTTGAGCGTAGCGCATAGTAATGAGAAAGCTCTTTCGACTTCGCTTCAGCATTAGTAAAGCCTTCTTTCAATGGGTCCACTTCGTATACATGAGCGGGAGAAACCAACAAAACTTCAGGTGCTTTTGGCATAAATGAATGCTTAAAGTTCTGTATGACCTGAACTAAACGTGCAGCACCTTTGGATATATCACTGGCGGTGACATTGAAGCGAGATTTAAGATCGTTAGTGCCAAGTAAAATTACAACGAGATCAGGATGGTGGCTCTCCAGACAAGGCAAAAGGTAATCGAGTCCTTTTTTACCTGGCTCATAAGGATCCTCAAGCACTGTTGTACGGCTATTCTGACCTTCTTCAATTATTCGGTAATTTGGTGCTAGATGTGACTGGAGCAGCATTGTCCAGCGCTCATCAGTATTGTATCTGCGTGGTAAATCAGGAGAACAGCCCCAAGTATTCGAATCACCAAAACATAAGATTGTTTTCATTTGCTCACACTAAGAATTATTTGAGAAACATTTGAAATATAATAATACAAAACGGTTTGGCCGTTGTCACTCACTTCTAGTTCACAAGTGCTTAAAAATAGATACTTAAAGATATTCTATGGTTAGGTGTTAGTTGTCCTTCAAGCTTTTCTGCACCGCTAATTTCGCACGAATAAATTCGGAGTGGTCGACATAGATCAGTTCGGCCACTTGGCGGATCACTGCTTCTTCCATCGGATCTAATACACCGTCGGCATAGGCAACCTGCCACATAGCTTCAATAAGCTCATAACGCTGCTCTGCTTCTAAGGTGCGTAGTTTACTTGTGAAGTCGTACAGGGATACGGATGACTTACTTTGCATTCGCGCTTTATCCAGTAGCGCATCGGCATTCTCTTCACTGATATCTAGCAAATAAACAAGCTGGTGGCGCTTGGCTTGGATTTCTCTTGGATCATCACTGTGATCGGCATTGGACACCTCACAAAGCAGGCATGCCATGGAGAGGTGAAGGGTCGGGGTATCTACAGCGCCGCCATCAGTTCCTTCATTCATGACTTGGCGGAAAATCGTACGCAATTGTTTGAACATGCTGAGCCTCAAGTTTCATTTCTATTAAGTATATGACTCTTTAGATAGGCTTGGAGTTCCTTACGCACTGTTTAGTTGGGTGTTTAGTCAGCAGTTATTCAACAAAAAGGGTCGGAGAGAGGGGGCAGGAATTACTGAAAAATAGCAGTCTGGAGTCTTGGCTCCGGACTGCAATCATTTATCAGTATTGGTAATTAGAAACGGGCGTTGATAATCGGGAATACTGGGATATCTTTGCTGATGAAAGTACCAGATTTGTCATAGTTGATTAGACCAATCTGAATACCTTTCTCAATGCGGTCAGTGGCGTTGATGAAACCAAACTGAAGACCGTTTAGGCTACCTGCGTAGTTAAGCGCACCAAACTGAAGGCCAGTGAATTGGCTGCCTGTGTAGTTGGCAAAGCCAAAATCTGCACCTGTTGCTGTGTTGTCGTTCCAGTTAGCTAGACCGAATTTAACACCGGTAGAGTCACCCGTAACACGGTTGGCACCAAACAGAATACCGAAGCTCAGACCTTTGAAAGTCTGAGATTCAGCCAAACCTAGCATAGGTAGCTGGAAACCCGTTACAGATGGAGTCTGTCCGTAAAGAAGAGAAGCACGGAAACCATGAACATTGCCGTCAGGCAGGTTGTTGCCTGGTACTGAAAGCTGTACAGGTTGGTTAGCAAAAGCAGGTGATGCCATCACAGCTGCAAGCGCAAGGCTAACTAGTGTTTTTTTCATTATTTTTACTCTATATATGAAGTTGCGACAAAATAATACCTGAAGACATAAAACTGCTGCAAATTATGTCATACATTTATTCTGAAATTGGGCTGCAATTCTCGTATGCCGCAAAACCAGAGAATTGTGGTAGAATTCGTCCAATTTTGTGAAATACCCAGCTGAAATATCAGGAATTCCATTGACTCAGTCGAATACTCCTCAGGCTAACGTTTTAAACAACGACAAAACCCTTAAAGCCGCGATTAAAGATTGCATGATTCGCGATCAGTTTCGTTTGCACAAGCGCGTGCAAGGTGCGGCCAGAATCAAGAAAGAGCAGGCAAAGCATGCCGTGTTTGATGAAATTGCACTAGACATTGCCAAGTCGATGCAAACCGTTGAAATGCGTACTACCCAGCGTCCGAAAATCTCTTATCCAGAGTTGTTGCCGGTCAGCCAGAAAAAAGATCAAATTGCCGAAGCTATTAAGAACAATCAGGTCGTGATTGTTGCCGGTGAAACCGGTTCAGGTAAAACGACCCAGCTTCCAAAAATCTGCTTGGAGCTTGGGCTTGGTACCAAGGGCATGATCGGCCACACTCAGCCACGCCGTTTGGCGGCACGCTCGGTAGCGAGTCGTATAGCTGAGGAGCTTCAGTGTGAATTGGGCTCGTATGTTGGCTATAAGGTTCGATTTAACGATAAAGTATCGGATCGTAGTCAGGTCAAGCTAATGACTGACGGTATCTTGCTGGCCGAAATTCAGAACGACCGCTTCTTGAGCCAGTATGACACCATCATTATCGATGAGGCCCACGAACGCAGTCTAAACATCGATTTTATCATGGGTTATTTGCGTGAATTGCTGCCAAAACGCCCTGATTTAAAAGTCATTATTACATCGGCAACCATTGACCCTGAGCGTTTCTCTAAGCACTTCTTCAATGCCCCTATCATTGAGGTGTCAGGGCGTACTTATCCTGTAGATGTCCGTTACCGTCCAGTATCTGAAGACAGCGAAGACAACGACCGTGATCAGCTTCAAGCGATTTTTGACGCGGTTGATGAACTTTGCGATGAAGGGCTAGGTGACATCCTGATCTTCATGAACGGTGAACGAGAAATTCGTGATACCGCCGATGCACTAGAGAAGCGAAACCTGCGCGATACCGAGATACTGCCACTTTATGCCCGATTGTCGGCAGGTGAGCAGAATCGCGTGTTCCAGTCTCATGCTGGCCGCCGTATCGTACTGTCGACTAACGTGGCTGAAACCTCGTTGACGGTGCCGGGCATCCGCTATGTTATCGACCCAGGTACTGCGCGCATTAGCCGTTATAGCTACCGTACGAAAGTACAGCGTCTTCCTATCGAGCCTGTTTCACAAGCGAGTGCTAATCAGCGTAAAGGTCGATGTGGTCGTGTGGCTGAAGGTATTTGTATTCGTCTGTACTCGGAAGAAGACTTCTTGTCTCGCCCTGAGTTTACCGATCCAGAAATCCTTCGTACTAACCTAGCATCAGTTATCTTGCAGATGACGGCAATTGGTCTTGGTGATATTCAAGCTTTCCCATTCGTTGAAGCGCCAGATAATCGCAATATCCAAGATGGTATCCGCCTGCTTGAAGAGTTAGGTGCTATTAATCCCAAGGCAACAGATCCGCGTAAGCGCTTGTCAGTGATTGGTCGCCAGTTAGCCCGTTTGCCGATTGACCCACGGCTTGCCCGTATGGTGTTGGAAGCGCCTAAGAATGGTTCATTGCGTGAAGTGATGATCATTGCTTGTGCACTGTCTATTCAAGACCCGCGTGAGCGACCATCGGACAAAAAACAAGCATCTGATGAAAAGCACCGTCGATTCAATGATAAAGAGTCGGATTTTGTGACTTTTGTTAACTTGTGGGACTACATTCAAGAACAGCAAAAAGCGCTGTCCGGTAATCAGTTCCGCCGACAGTGTAAGAAAGATTACCTCAATTACATGCGTGTACGTGAGTGGCAGGATATCTACTTCCAAGTTAGCCAAGTTGTCAAAGAGCTTGAATTCCGTATCAATGAGCAAGAAGCAAGCTACCAAGGTATTCATACTGCAATTCTTGCCGGTATGCTTTCTCATATTGGTCTAAAAGATCAGGAGAAGAATGAATACCAAGGTGCCCGTAATGCACGCTTCAATATCTTCCCGGGCTCAGGCATTTTCAAGAAACAGCCCAAGTGGGTAATGGTCGCCGAGTTGGTGGAAACATCACGCTTATGGGGCCGTATTGCGGCTAAGATCCAGCCGGAATGGGTTGAGCCGCTAGCGGAGCACTTGCTGAAACGTAGTTACAGTGAACCTCACTGGGAGAAGAAGCAGGCATCTGTCGCTGCCTTCGAGAAAGTGACGATTTATGGCATTCCGGTAGTTGCTAAGCGGAAAGTCAATTACGGCAATATTGATCCTGTTATCTCTCGTGAACTCTTCATTCGCTCGGCATTGGTAGAGGGGGATTGGGATACCAAGCACAAATTCTATCAGCAGAACCGCAAGTTATTGCGTGAAGTTGAAGAGTTGGAGCACAAGTCTCGCCGCCGCGATATATTGATCGACGATGATGAGCTGTTTAACTTCTATGATCAGCGTATTGAACACACTGTGGTATCTGGCCGTCATTTCGATTCTTGGTGGAAGAAAGCCTCGCGTGAAAATGCTGAATTGCTTAACTTTGAACGTGAAATGCTGTTCAAGGGCGATGCAAGCCATGTTACCGATTTGGATTATCCTAACTTCTGGCATCAGGGTAACTTGAAACTTAAGCTGAGTTATCAGTTTGAGCCAGGTGAAGACAGTGACGGTGTAACGGTACATGTTCCGCTACCTATTCTAAACCAAGTAGAACCCGACGGCTTTGATTGGCAGATCCCAGGCTTGCGTCAAGAGCTGGTGGTGTCGCTAATTAAATCGCTACCAAAACCGGTACGTCGTAACTTTGTGCCTGCGCCCAATTATGCTGATGCGTTCTTGTCCCGTGCAGAAGCAATGGCCATGCCGCTGCTTGACTCGATGGAAAAAGAGCTCAAGCGTATTTCTGGTGTGACGGTATTGCGTGAAGACTGGAACCTTGAACAGGTACCGGATCATTTGAAGATCACTTATCGTGTTGTTGATCATCGCAACCGTAAACTGCGTGAGAGTAAAGATCTTTATAGCCTAAAAGATGGCTTGAAAGAGAAGGTTCAAGAAACGTTATCGAAAGTGGCCGACGATGATATCGAGCAGGAAGGATTGAAGACATGGAGCTTTGGTCAGTTACCTGAACGCTATCAGCAAAAACGCGGTGGTTTTGAAGTGAAAGCTTACCCTGCAATCGTCGATAACAAAGATTCTGTCGGTATCAAGCTGTTTGAGACCGAAGAAGAGCAGCGTACAGCCATGCAGCAAGGTCAACGCCGTTTGGTTTTATTGAACGTACCTTCACCGATTAAATATCTGCATGCTAACTTGCCGAACAAGTCGAAGCTGGGCTTGTACTTTAACCCTTACGGGCGAGTGATGGACTTGATTGATGACTGTATCGCTTGTGGTATCGATAAATTGATCGATGAAAAGGGCGGCATTGTTTGGCAACCTGAAGCGTTCGAAGTGTTGAAAGAACATGTGCGTGGAGAGCTCGGTGATACGGTAGTGGATATCGCCAAGCAAGTTGAAGAGATCCTAACCACAGCATTCAATATCAACAAGAAACTCAAAGGCCGTGTTGATCTATCGATGGCCTTTGCGCTGTCTGACATTAAGGCGCAAATTGAAAGTTTGATTTTCAAAGGCTTTGCGACGGAATGTGGTTGGAAGAAGTTGCCTGATATTCTTCGCTATATGCGGGCTATCGAGCGTCGAATGGAGAAGTTGCCAATCGATCCGAATAAAGACCGTATGCATATTCTGAAAATCGAATCGGTGGTTTCTGATTATAAAGAGCTACTGAATAAGATCCCTAAAGGTCAGCCTGTCCCTGAGAAGGTGAAAGAGATCCGCTGGATGATTGAAGAGCTTCGTGTGAGCTATTTTGCCCAGCAGTTGGGTACCCCTTACCCGGTGTCGGACAAACGTGTGCGTAATGCGATTAATGATTGTTAAGTAATTCTGCTTGTTTCATGTGATGAAAAGGCAACCCACTTGGGTTGCCTTTTTTATTGGGGAAAATGCTATGTGAATTAAAGGACTTTTTTAAAGCGTTCTGATTCCATTTAAGAAAATCCATTCGTCGTTTAAATTACTTCTATCGAAATGAACAGGCCGCAATAGCGAGGTGTTTCGCTAACGATATATGGCAATAAACCTGCCATCACTACTCAAAAGTATTCAAGGAAAATTCGCACAGGGATTGTGCCTCTTAATTGCGAATTAAAGCAGAACAAAATTTAAAGCTATAGGCACAAACAATGAAAAGCAGCAAAACGATTCTTTCTCTTAGTCTTATTACGGCGATATCATTTTCAGCACCTGTATTGGCTTCAGACACAGATGTTCAAGATATGTCAGACCCACTTGCTGTCTACACGCAAGCGGGTATTGGCTATACAGACAAAGGCTTTAATTTCAAAGTTGGTCAAACGTATGATACTGGCAGCGATACCACCATGGGTATGAATGTGGTTGAAATAAAAGGGGTTGCCGGAGATGCGCTAGGCTGGAATGGTCGTGGGGCTGATGACAGCATAGACTCTATCCGATACCGTAACTTCAATGTTGATTTGACTAACGGGCGTGGTGCACAGCTGGATGTTAATGTGGCATTTACGGAAGAGCAGGGTACACAAGGGACAGCGTCATATAGTTTCATTCAAGCTCTGCCAAAGATGGGACCGGTAAACCTTTACCCCCTAGCTGGTGTTGGAGTCGCATTTGGTGAGACGTTGGACGGCAGTGGGAAAGGTGCAGATTCAGCTCAAGAGCGTTGGGACTTGCATGGCAGTTTTTATGTGGTTGGGCTATACGGCAAGTTAGAAATTACAGATAAAATTTGGCTGAATTATAACCCTATGTATATGGGAACAATGTCGGGGTCAGACACCTTCAAGAACTATGGCTTGGAAAATGACGATAGTGTATTACTTCATGAAGCCGCATTGAGTTACCAAATAAACCCTCGTGCTAATGTTCGTTACTTTGCCAACTGGAGCGAAAATACAAATTATGCCAATGGTGATCATAGGATAGAAGTTAACTATCAGTTTTAATGCAAAAGCCCTCAGTCAAAGAGGGCTTTTTGTATTAATAAAGTTCATCAATTGCTTCTTGTATCACCTGGATCAACCATTGTGAGTAAGGTGTTACCTTTAATTTATGAGAGAGGTAACAGGCGATGGGAAGGTGATGGACATCTTCCCAATGGTTTATATCGACCAATACCAACTCTTCAAACAACTCTTTTTGAACAACTTCGCTGACCACCATAAAACTAGGTATTTTACGTACCGTTTCTAGGCAAATATCAACTTTGTCGGAGCGTAATAATATTTTAGGGGTCAAACCACGTTTTTTAAAGTGTTTAATTAAAAGACTTTCTTTTTGATTGAAACTTGGCTGAATGGCTAAGACTATTGGATAGTTAGCAACTTCATGAGGCGTGACAGATTTATTCTTTGCTAATGGACTATCTTTATGAAAACACAATTTGAATTCAGGATAACAAATTGGAATTTGGGTAATGTCTTTTGATAGTTCTAATGGATAGAGATTGATACCTAGATCTACAGTGCCTTGCTTGATATTTTGCTCAGTAATAGGAGACCAGTTTTCTAATACCAGAGTTGCATTTGGGGCCAATGAATGAATTTTCTTAAATAGGTTTGCCATTATGCCGTAACTCAGTACTGAGTTAATTTGAATTTTTATGTCTCCAGTATAATTCTCGGGGTTAAAGTCACTTAGTCCACCATAGAGATCGTCTAAACAGCTCATAACGGTAGGAAGTCGATTCAGTAATCGAACACATTTTTCTGTAGGCTCTAAACTGTATTTTTTGCGGATGAACAAATCGTCATTGAATTGCTCCCTTAGCCTGCTCAACGCCTTGCTAACGGCCGATTGTGTGATGTATAGGCGTTGAGCTGCTTGTTTGCTGCTCTTCTCCTCTCCAAGCACTTTGAGTAGTTTTAGGCTATTAAAGTCAATCTTAAATAAATCCTCGTCTTTCATGATTGACCGCTCTTGTAGTATTCTGGGGTGAGTCTTGGATAGGTATATTGGTGCTGTGGGTTTTTATACATCAATGTAAGGTCATTTATCACCTCTGTTACTATCTGGATTAACCATTCGGAATAAGCGGAATCTTTTACTCTATTATTAATAAAGTATGCGATTGGATAATGTTCGACATCATCAAGGTGATCAACATCAATTAGAATTAAACCTTCCTCTTCCATGATAGGGCTTACTATTTCACTTACAGGGCATAGGCTATTAGTCATCTTGATCACCTTGCTACAAACTTCTAATTTGTCAGTGCGAAGCAGGACGTTAGGAATATAACCACGGCGCTTTAAGTAAGTTTCAATATAATTTTCTTTGTTATTATATCCTGGCATGATGGCCAATACTAACGGTGAATTAGCGATATCATCTAATGTTATCCTATCTTTTAATGCAATTGGATTGTCTTTGGCACAGCATAGTTTAAATTTTGGATAACAAAGTGGCTTTTGAAAGATTTCTTGTGAGACATTTATAGGATAGAAATTGATTCCCAAGTCTATTTGGCCGATTTTTATCTGTTGCTCTGTATTGTATGACCAATCTTCAAATTGCAGTGTTGCTTTGGGAGCAAGCTGATGAAATTTTTCAATCAGAATACTGGTTAAGGGATGACAGAGTGAGGCATTGATATGAATCTTAATGACCCCGTCGAATTGATCTGGTTCGAATGTATGGTTATCCCTAAAGAGTTCTTCGATTTCACTTAGCACATGAGGAAGACGGGTAAGCAGAAGCTCACATTTCGGTGTCGGCTCTAAACCATGGAGTTTTCGAGTAAATAATGGGTCATTAAACTGCTCTCTTAAGCGTTTCAATGTTTTGCTTACAGCCGATTGACCCACCTTCAAGCGTTCTGCTGCTTTATGTGTGCTGCTCTCTTCGCCAATAATTTTCAATACTTTCAGGCAGTTGAAGTCTAGCCTGAACATATCTTCATCATTCATTTTTCATCCCTTACTTTAGGATTCTGTCTTTAGCATATATGAATTTTAGGACTTTTTAAAAGTATCTTGATTCCATTTGAGAAACAGCACTTGTCGATTAAATTACCCCTATCGAAACGAATGAGCCGCAATAGCGCGGTATTTAACAGACGATAAGAGGCACAAAATGTGGAATCTAACTAAATCACGTATCACTTTAGGCGTAGCACTAGCATTATCATTCAATGTTGTAAATGTTGCAGCAGAACCAGCTCCAAAACCTGTAACAGTAGAGAATTTTGCTGAGGTTGAAATGGATGCACGTATATACCGTTTTTTCGACGAGGGTGGAATGAACCATGGTCTGGTTTATGAGGAGCCAACACCAACAGATAATCAGCCTGTTCCTCGAATGAACCGCGATACACTTTATGCGGGCATTCCGGTTGATACCAGTGAAGGCTACAGCATTACTATCCCAGAGCATGCTGATGACAGATATGTGTCTGTTTATGTGTTGGATAATGAGCATAAAACCTTGCATATCCTTAAAGGCGCTGGAACTACTCATACTTTCGACAAACAAGAATTTTCTCGCTGGGTAGTGGCTATTCCTCGTATTCAGCTATTTGATGCGACGGATGAAGCAGATATCGCAATTGCTCGTGATGTGCTTGCAGGCGTGAAGGTTGAATCTGGCAGCATGGAGCCAAAGCCAATGGTTAATTGGGATTGGCAGGGCATGCTTGAGATGCGCTCGACATACGAAAAAGGGATGCGAGATACCATTACTCAGTATCCGAATGATTGGCAAGGTGAAAGAGGAAAGGTCGATCGCTATGAAGGGCATAACATGGCAGTCGCAACATCTTGGGGCTTATTCCCAAGTTCAGAAACGGTGTATATCGCTCAGGCACCTCAACTAGGTACAGACGTATGTTATACCGCGAACTATGAAGTACCAGAAAATGACGCATTTTGGTCCATCACGGTATATAACGATGCGGGTTATATGTTCTCTGACCACAACAATATTAATAGTGCCACGGCAGATATGCACGCAGATGGAACTTTTACGATGCATTACGGAGATAAGGCAGTTTGTGGCGATGTGGCTAACCGCTTGGATACTACCGACGGCTGGAATTTACTAATGCGCGTTTATGAACCCGCTCAAAATATAATTGATGGCGAATATAAAATGCCAGCCATCACTACTCAATAAATTTCAGGGAAAATTCGCACAAGGATTGTGCCTCTTAATTGCGAATTAAAGCAAACAGAATTTAAAAAATTATAGGCACATACAATGAAAAGCAGCAAAACTCTTCTTTCTCTTAGCCTGATTGCGGCTATGTCTCTTTCAGCTCCAGCTCTGGCTTTAGATACAGAGGTTCATGATGCGGATCCACGAAACACATCATGGCGCGGTGGTATTGCATCGGATGATAAAGGCGAAATAAAGCTCGTTGCTGGCGGTGGTTTTGATAACTTATACGGTAATGGCGAATACCAGACACAAACGATTATGATTGGCGAATATTTTACCCAATCAGAAGACTTTAGATTCCGTTTAGCTAATTTTGATGAGCGTTTTGGCGGTGTCTACGCAGATGTTAACTTAACGGATGCTGCAAATTTCTACACAGCAGGTTATATGCTCCCTTTGACCGCAACCAATGGCAAGACGCTATTCTTCCCGTCCGTCAATTATTCCTATGTTGATATTGATACTGATGGAATAGCCAAAGGATTTAACGGCGAAGCCAATAACAGTATGCTGAAGGGGTATTCGACAGGTACAAATAGCATGACTATTAATGGGGCTGATGTAAAACAGTTGCTTGGCGGTGACCACGCACATATGGCATCGGTTAACCTTTATGGGCTTCAGCCTTGGAATGATACCCACTATACCGTGTTTCAAGCATTTGGTGGTTCAAGCTACGGTGGTGTAGATATGCAGATGGTCGATTTGGTGCTACTGCAGGGCATCCGTACACAATTGGGTGATGCGGTGTTCAATATTTACCTTGAAGGCAAATATACCAATATTAAAGTTAATGATATCAACGATCCGACAGGTAGTATTGACTCTTTACGTGGAGAAGAAACCAAGGTTTCAGTAGGTTTTGACTGGCGTTTCTAAATAATGTATTCCCAATGGTGAAAAACGAATAATTGTCTCATTCTAAAAGAATCGTCTTACAAGGTCATAGTGCAGTTGCTATGGCCTCTGGGGTTATAAAGTTTCTTTTATTCAAAGTTAACTTTGTAATTAATTATCATTTGTTGTTTTTCTGATTTATTACAAATATTCCGCGAGCGAATATCTGCTGTTGTTAGTGATCGTAATACCACTTTGTGGTTATGAGATCTTGTGCTGATAAATCTGTTGATATTAATCAATGCTCACAATGTCAGCCGCCGTAATCTGATGTGAGAATTTACAAAAAGTTAAGGCGGTGGCAATGGATAGTCATAAATTTAATGCCTTCATGAAGGGATTGTCTCGTAGGCAGTTTCTTGGGCATTCGGCCAAGGCAGGGGGAATGGCAGCAATTGCTGCGAGTGTCCCACTTCCTTTCTCTAAAACAGCACAAGCGCAGACACCAGCGAAAGGCACAGAAGAAAAAATCTCTTACAGTGCTTGCTTGGTCAACTGCGGTAGTCGCTGTCCACTGAAAGTCCACACTCAAGATGGTGTCGTGACTCAGATTTCAACCGAGAGCGGGATTGACGATGCAGTATGGGGTCAGCACCAGATCCGTCCCTGCCTGCGAGGTCGTTCCGTTAAATGGAAAACCTACAGTCCAGATCGTTTGAAATACCCGATGAAGCGAGTTGGTAAGCGGGGGGAAGGAAAGTTTCAACGTATTAGTTGGGACGAAGCCACCACAATCATTGCTGATAAGCTCAAATACACCATTGAGGAATATGGTAACGAAGCCATTTACTATCAATATGGCTCTGGCTCTACAGGTGCCAACCTGTTGGGGCGAAATGCCAACAAGCGCTTTTTGAATACCATTGGTGGTTTCTTAGAGCAGCACGGCACCTATTCGACCGCACAAATATCAACGGTTGAGCCTTACGTTTACGGTAGCGGCCAAGGTAGCTTGATTTCAAATATTGCCCATTCTGATCTGGTTGTGATGTTCTGCCAGAACTTGGCTGAAACCCGTATGTCGGGTGGCGGTCAGATCGCAGAAACATTTGAAGCTCTAAAAAGAAGCAATGCCAAAGTCATCATTATTGATCCACGTATGTCGGATAGCAGCATTGCGTTTGATGCAGAGTGGATCCCAATCAAACCGGGCACCGATGCTGCGTTGGTTGCCGCGCTAGGCCATACGCTGATCACAGAAGAGTTAGCAGATGATGAGTTTATCAATCGTTATACCGTAGGCTGGGATGCCAGTACGTTACCCGGTTCAGCCCCTAAAAATGCCTCTTATAAAGACTACATTATGGGCAAGGGGCCGGATGGTGTTGAGAAAACACCTGAGTGGGCAAGCCAGATCTGTGGTATTTCACCTGTCAGGATCAAGCAATTAGCCAGGGAAATGTCGGGAGCAAAAGCCGCTTGGATTTCACAAGGATGGGGTTTGCAGCGTACCGCCAATGGTGAGCAGTCAGCACGAGCGATTATGATGTTGCCGGTGATGACCAAGCAGTTCGGTAAGCTAGGTACCAATACTGGCAACTGGGGTAGCAGTGTGAAATATGCTGTTCCTGGCTTTGCCACGGCGAACCCGGTTAAGACATCAATACCTTGCTTTTTATGGACGGATGCAATTACTCGCGGGACAGAAATGACCGCAGAGAACAGCTTTATTCGTAACAAGGACAAGCTGGAAACAAACATTAAGTTCCTGTGGCATTTTGCCAGTAATGTCACCATGAACCAGCACTCTGATCTCAATAAAACCCATGAGATTTTGCAAGATGAATCCATGTGCGAGTTTATCATGGTATGGGATCATCACATGACGCCTTCAGCACGCTATGCAGATATCCTGCTGCCGGATGTCACCACGCTGGAAACCAGTGACCTGATAGATAACTCCTACGCGACAGGGGCCTACCACTATGTAACCCGCCTGCAGCCAGCAATTGAGCCCCTGTGGGATAACCGTCCGACTTACGATGTTTTGGCGGATATTGCCAAGAAAATGGGGACTCATGACGCCTTTACCGAAGGTCGTACTTATGAGGAGTGGATAGCGCATAGCTATCAGGGCTTGCGCAAAGCGAATCCACATTTACCGGAGTACGACAAAACTGATGGAATGGGCATCATCGACCGTAAGTTGGCGAAGAGTGAAGATCATATCGCGCTGAAGGCATTCAGAGAAGATCCAACCTCTAACCCTCTAAAAACACCGTCTGGAAAAATTGAGATGTATTCAGAGCGCTTGGCGACGATTGCCCAGACCTGGGAGTTGCCAGAAGGCGATAAAATCACCGCTGTTGCTGAGTATTGTGAGAGTTTCGAAGGGTTGGGTGACCCAGAGCGAATGAAGCAGTACCCGTTACAGATGACAGGTTTCCATACGAAAGGTCGCACACATTCGACTTACCATAATGTGCCTCAGCTTCGTGAAGCTGTACACGATGAGGTGTGGATCAACCCTGTGGATGCGGAATCGAGAGGGTTGACCCAAGGTGATCGAGTGCTCGTGTTTAACGATCGTGGCCAAATTCATATGCCGGTAAAAGTCACTGCACGGATCATTCCGGGGGTCGTCGCCGTTCCGCAGGGGGCATGGTACCAACCCAACAAGAAAGGGATAGATGTCGGAGGGTGTATTAATACATTGACGACACAGCGGCCTTCTCCTTTGGCAAAAGGTAATCCGCAGCATTCTAACTTAGTGGAAATCCAAAAGGCTTAGGGGGTGAGTAATGGCGCAATATGGATTCTATATTAATTCGGCAAAATGCACCGGATGCAAAACGTGTTCGGTGAGTTGCAAAGACAAGAAAGATTTGGATGTCGGTCCTAAGTTACGCCGTGTTTATGAATACGGTGGGGGAACCTGGGTACAAAGAGACGGTCTGTGGCAGCAGGATGTCTATAGCTATTATGTTTCGATAGCTTGTAATCATTGTGATGAACCGGCTTGTGCTCAAGGGTGTCCAACTGGCGCGATGGCAAAGCGTGAACAAGACGGACTTGTTGTGGTCGACCAAGATCGCTGCGTTGGTTGCCGGTACTGTGAAATGCGCTGCCCTTACGGTGCACCTCAGTTTGATGCTGAAAAGAAAGTCATGAGCAAATGCGATGGCTGTTTTGATCTACTAGAGCGGGGTAAATCTCCTGTATGCGTGGAGGCCTGTCCGCAACGGGCGATTGAGTTTGGTCCGATAGCTGAATTAAGGCAGAAGTATGGCCAGTTAAATGAAATAGCACCATTACCGAATGCAAGTTTAACTAAGCCTAATTTGGTTATTCATCCGCATTCAAAATCAAGGCCAAGCGGCGATAAAGCAGGTGCGATTCAAAATAGGGCGGAGGTGTAATATGCATGAATTACCTTTGGTATTTTTTACCGTATTGGCCCAAGCAGCAGCGGGCGCTTATTTGATTTTGCTATTGAGTCAGTCTTTCAATGGCATGAATGAGCGAAAGCTGTCTATTGGTATTTTGGTTTCAATGGTGTTGTTGTCTGTCGGGATGCTGGTTGGTATGTTCCATCTTGGTATGCCAGTCCGTGCCTTAAACCTTCTTGCCGGGGTTGGACGCTCACCAATGAGCAATGAAATATTGCTTGGTGGGGCGTTTGCAGGTTTCGGTTTATTGGTCAGCTTGGCTGGTTATTACGATAAAGGCACACCGGGACAGCGTAAGGCACTGCGATGGATTACGGCCCTTTTTGCGATTGCTTTTGTTGCAACCATTCCCAAGGTATATCAATTAAGCACAGTAGCAGCGTGGGATACGTCGCATACTACCATTCAAATGCTGACAACTGTCTTTATTACTGGTGGTGCATTAGCGGCAGTATTAGGCGCATTTCGTCATGGTGTCGCAGTATCAATTGCAGCTGTATTTGTCACGTTAGCATTGCGGTTTGACTATATTACCTTTGTCACAGGGGTAGAGCCTATTCTCGCCGCAGAACAAAGTAGTCTTTGGGTGATACAAGCTACAGCACTATTAGTTGGTGGAGGCTTGGCGCTGTTTGCGCTGTTGAAACAAAAAACAGCTCAGCCTATCTTGCTGTCAGTGTGTGGTTTGGTAATTATTGGTGAGCTTATTGGCCGTGTCAGCTTTTATAACTTGTGGGCAATAACCATGTAATTATCAGTTAGACATGATAATACATGCCAAAAAAAACAGGCCAAGGTGAAAACCTCGGCCTGTTTTATTAGGTTAGATCTTATTAATCTCTAACCAAATTATTGGTAACGAAGGGACGATTTCTTGCTAGCAGCCATAGGAAGCCGCCAGTGATACCGACAATCAGTTGAATGATGCCGAGATTCTCAATCAATGAATCAGGACGAGTGGATACTAAGAACATGCCCAGCGAACCACAGATCATGGCACAGAATTGAATCAAAGCCACGGCAGAGCCCGTATCCTGGTCTTGTTGGTCGAGCATTAAGTTGGTACCGGGGACTCGCATTGTGATCACCATCAAGGTTGCTGGTGCAGCAATACACGCGAACACAATAGGTGACAGATGACCAATAGTAATGGTTAATACACCAGCTGTAGCAAGAAGGAAGAAGCACAAGGTGATGATTTTCTGGACAGGGATCAAGCGGGATAGCTTCATATATATCGTCGGGCCCAATGAGGCACACAAAGCATTAAACGCAAAGGCGTAGCTAAATTGCTGCTCAGTAAGCCCAAAACCGTTAATGTAAATGTATGAACCTGCCGCCAGAAATGCCATTAGTGTCATTGGCGCAATGGAAAAAATGGCCAGTAAGGCAACAAACCTTGGATTTTTTAATACCACGCCAAGTCTGCTCCAAGAGCGCAAGATTGACCCGTCGTATTTAGCCTCAAGCGTCTCTTTATAGCAGAACGCCAGTAAAGAGGCGAAGACGCCAAATGCGGCAAGGGTCACGAACATCATTCGCCAGGACGCGATTTTAAGCAAAAAGGCACCAAGAACGGGGGCGACCATAGGCGCGATGATGACTAGTGACATGATGGTCGCCATGATTTTTTCACGCTCGCGTCCATCAAAAAGGTCTTTGACGATAGCGGTTGCGACAACAGTGATAGCACTTCCTGCGAAAGCTTGAAGTATCCGCGCACCAATTAGTTGTTCGATACTACCCGCCATTGCACAAAGTATGCTGGCAACTATGTATCCGCTGATGCCAACAAATAAGATCGGCTTTCGGCCAAACTTTTCGCTCAATGGTCCCCAAAATAGCAGACCAACAGCATAAGTGATGAAATAGCTGCTGAGCGTTAAGTTGACCATAGATTGATCGGTATTGAACACATTGACCATCTGCGGTAATGCTGGCAAGTATAAATCAATCGTTAGTGGCGGAAAGGCACTGATAATAACAAGGAAAAATAACGTACCGGATTTCCCCAGTATCGGTTGGGATTTCTTCAAGTGGATGCTCTCAATGTTTCACCGACAGAAGCATGTCAGTAAGGTGGATTCGTTCGGATTGAATTCGACAAAGCAGAATTTGGTTGATTATATCAACTATGTGGTGTTGGGTGTTGATGTCAATCAACCGAGGGAAGGTTAAGGGGAAACTTACTAGCGGTACTTTAGTCTTGGTATCGATTTACCTGCATTAGTTGTTATGGTATCTGGTGCTGTACTCTTCACGTGTACATTGATATTCAATATCGTTTTGCATGCAGTAATAGGGTGTCTCCATCGAGTCCATGTTTGATACGACCAGCCAAAATATGGCTACTTGGACGAAGCCGACTAATGCTATGAGTATCGTAAGTACGAATATTATTTTTTTGAATATACTGCTCATGCTGGGGTACACTTTTTAACTCAGTGATTATTTAGCGCATAAAAAACGGAGCAAATGCTCCGTTTTTTATGTTTAGCTGGTGACGAGATTAACGCTCCCAGTAAGCTTCTTCTAGGCAGTCTTCACGCTCTGGCAGGCCACGAGATAGGCGAGGGGCGTGCTGGGTCAATACTTCATAGCTCACGCGGTTTGAGTATTGGCAGATCTGAGAGAAAGAAGAGTAACTCAGGAATTCACCGATGTGCTTGCCTGAGTTTGGTACGTTTGCTTTGTGGAAACGGTTGGCAGACATGTCATGCAGCAATGCAGACAAGGCTGCATCACCAGCTCCGTTGGTGTTTTTTATTTCCACCGGGCCGCCAAGATATGGCGCAATGTGAGAGTAAACGCGGATTGGGTTTCCACATGAGTCTTTCTTCATTGGACGGCTGAATTCGTATTTGTTGAAATCAGCAATACGGCCAGGAAGAAGTGGCAGCGTTGATTCGCGCTTAAGCTCTTCATCGGTATAACCGGCCATATAAAGGCCAACAGGGCCTGCGGTACACAGAACAAGGTCTACCCATTCAAGTGCTTTGTCAGCAGCAATCAAAGGATCTTTCTCGCCAGTAAGCGCTTCTGCTTCTTCTTCGTTCATCGCCACACAGGTTACGTGTTCTTTTAGGAACTCGATCCACCAATCCTGCATGCCTTCAATAACGTATTTTGTACCTAGGGTCAGCACAACAGGTACATTGTTTTTCTTGGCATGCTCGATTGCTTTCAGTGCCGATTCTTTCATTGGATCGCCTGGCTTGCCACGCACCAAGTAAGAAGATAGAACAAGCGCAGAAGCATTTTCAAATGCACATTCTGGCACGAATTCAGGCTTAAGCTGGTTCATTTCCCCTTCGTTGATCGCAAAAGTTCGTTCACCATCTTCGGTGATAAGGGTATAGCAGCGACCAATAGGGCCTTCAACAGGTTGCAAGAAGTCTAGGTCCATTCGGCTAGAGGTATTGCAAAGGTAGCGGTAAGCGTAAGATCCGATCTTTAGATCTTGGCTCATTACGCCAAGAAGAATAGATTTGTCATCAGCCAGAACAGAATAGTTATGAAGGGTGTTACCAATGGTGTCACCTGGGTATTCATGGCTGATAAGGTTGCGTTCTTTAAGCTCTTGGTAAAGTAATTCAGCTTTATCTTCTTCAAGAACAAGTGAATGGCCTTTACTTAGATTGTGACGAGCCAAAAATTCATCGTCGATACGCGCTTCGATATCTACGATAGTTTGGCCGACACCAACAAGGTGAGTACGAGATAGCGGATTTTCTTGCTGGATTTGAGCTACTAATGGATCGCGGGCATTGACTGGAAAGTAATGCTTGGATTTACGCTGACCAGGGAATTTCATGTTTGAAGGCTATCGGTTAAAGGGGATTTTGTTTCATTGTATCATAAAAACGAGATTTACATCCCACTTCATGACGTTAAGATGACATTTTAGGATTGGTTGCTGTTTTTTTGCCCAGGAGAAAATTGTTACCTTGCCGTATTCGGTATAAATGCTTATTTTACAAACAAAAAAACAGCCTCAATATGGGCTGTTTCTATTAAAACGAAAGATAATTATACCTTAGTGTTCATATATCCCCAAGTAGCTATGGCTACCCAGTTCTTTGGATGCAGCGCATTCAAAGTGAAAGTAGGTGCTTCGTTTATCACTGAGTTATGAAAGCAATTTTGGTTTGAATGCTTTCTCGCCTGCTACCGGTCGGTTTACTGAAATTGACCGACCTTTTTTCATCCCTTTCTCGTAGTCATCCGTAAGGGCATTCATGGCTTCTTGCAGTTGCTTCTTAAAGGTCTCACGATCTATGTTTTCGAACTCTTTATCGATGAAGTTAGACATGCGTTTATCATGGTCATCATCGGTATTGAGCTCAGGTAGTTTTTCCAACGCACCTTCAAGCCAACCGGCCAAGAAAGAGTTTACACGACGAGTGACTTCGGCATTACTGGTGCCGGAGCCCTGGAAACTGTTTCTGAATTGACCCGTCTGTTGGTTCATTTCACGATACACAATGTCAAAAGCAAACGCGGCAAAGATTGCCCTTTCTGCAACCCCAATGAACTCAGCTTGTTTGAGCCCTTTGTGGTTGGTTAGAACACATTCAACCCCAAAGCGGCGGTTGATCCCGCGGATGATTTTCAATATCTGCTGGCTGATGTCGGCTGGAAGCAGGGTTTTGGTTTTGGTTTTACCCATCTTGATAAATTCGATGTCATCTTGTTCAAGGCCGTATTTCAGCATCAGACGATGAGCCATCTTAATTGCTTGTGCGGCTTCATTGACGTTTGCAGAGTTACCCAGCTCGAGGCATTTTGCTATTTTTTTGAGCGCCTTTCGCTTTTGTTCAGACATTCGATTGCACCATGATAGAAAAGGGCACACATTTTAACGTTTTCCCTTAGCTAGCACAATTCTCTTTAGCGGATAGTTTATGCAGTTTTTATCTTAATGATATTCGAGTGTAGCGACCGTTAAATGCTTGGTCGATATTTGCACTGTGTCGGCAATGGGGCAGGGATAGCTTGAATTATGATGAGGTTTCTCCTTTGTTTGACCATGCACTGTCTTGAGTCTTGGTGACATGACACGCATAATATTCACAGTTTTTCATTTGGGTATTTTTGCTATGACAGCGACCTACCAATCCGTTGATGTACCTTTCGATTATCGCCATACCTGTTGGTTTTGTGGTGAACCTTATTTTGAATCGTACGCCTTTTTACCCTCACCTAACTATGATCACCAAAAGCTGCCAATCCTTCTGCCTAGTTGCCAAGAGTGTTATGGCATATGCAAAGGCATTAAAGCGAGTGATTTGGAGCTATTGCGCGATAAGGTGAAAGAGCAACTTCACCGTAAGTACCAAAAGCACTTGCAGATAGGGGTGAATTGGACAAAGGAAGAGTTAGAGCAATCAGAATTTGAAGGCAAGGCACTTGAAGGATTTAGAGAAAGTGCCTGGAGTATGTTTGAAATTGCCAAGGAGCGGGTTAACTACCTGGGCTGGCCGTTAACCATTGATGGGTTGCCTGTCGCGAGTATGAGTACCAGTTTCCATGTCCAGTTCGATGGCATTACCTACACTGGCCTCAGCCATGCGGTAGAGCAACTGGCAAAGTCGTACAATATTCCGCAGCAGTACTTAGAGGAAGTAGTGGAAGTCGTAGGGCGTGACCGTTTGTCCTATGCCATACGCTTTGCCAAAGCGACGTACGGGTATTCGACTGCAGAGCGAGCGGCGAGTATTGATAGTCTGAAAGCGTTACTTGCAGAAGAAGCGGCGTTATTATTGCCTGAGCGACAGATAGATAAGGGTATTGATGTGAATATTGGTGATATTGCCGAGTTGATTTTGCATCGTACTTTGATTCCGCCACATGCGACGCAATGGATATTAAAGCAAGGTATCAAGAGCTTGAATCAATTAGCTGAACAAGAAGATGCCTTCTTTGAGCATTTCGGTGCCGATTCTGAGTTGACGGCGTTTACTTATTTTACTGCGATGCAAATTTATCTTGAGCATAGAGAGCTTGAGCCAGAATGGGCGGAGAATCAAGATCCTAATCGGACGTGGTTTGATAAGCTATAGACTGCAATAATTCAGTACGTTACTTAATTTAAAGGCGCCATACGGCGCCTTTAACAGTTAGATTTTAACCGTTACTGGTTCTGGCGAGACCACACCATAGTTCGGCCATTTTCGTCAAAGGCCAAAACCTCATATGGGTCTTTTTGATCGTTATACTCCATACCTGGAGAACCCATTGGCATGCCCGGAACCGCTAGGCCAACCATGCGCTCTGGTTTGGATTCGATAAAACGCAGAATATCTTCTGCAGGGACGTGGCCTTCAAACGTATATCCTTCAATTTCTGCAGTATGGCAAGATGCATAATCTGGGCGAATACCGAGATCAATCTTGGTTGGGGTCATGTTTTCCTTGTAAACGACATCAAGTTCAAAGCCATTATCTTCCATATGCTTTACCCACTCTTTACAGCAGCCACAGTAAGGCGATTGGTAGTTGGTACCTTTGATCACCTGTGCGAATGAGAATGTGCTTGTTGCGAATAATGCTGTTGCAATTAGGGCTTTTGAAGATGTTTTCATAAATATTCCTGTCATTAGACTGTTAGTTTTAAACAAATAACGTATTGCAGAGTTGAACCACGTATCGACGTCATTTCAATCGGAGCGTCAATATAGTGGTGGGCTTATTTCAAGCCAGAGTTAAGCAATGACAGGAGGGCGGAAGATGATCCGCTGAATGAGTCGGTGATTACCTTTAATTTCTTTGAAGCGATATGATCCAACAAGCGGAACCACGACAAGCTCCTTGGCAAGTATGGCCAAAGGAATTTGCCCAGAATGGCACTGGTTGTCTTTACAACAGTTATCTGTGGGCGTTGCTTTTATGAGACTACAGCTGCTGCCGGTATCGGAAACAATTACATTCGTTGATATAGGACTGCAACAATGAGACATCGCTATAGGTGCGTTGCAGTCATCATAGTTTATTGAGGAATGTGGTGATACAGATGCACTTGATGCTACTGATACGAACAGCATCATGAAGATAACAACATTGGCAATCATCTTTTGTAAGTGCATAGAGAGCCTCAATAGAACATACAAGCACATTATATCCAGCATTTAGTCAATTGAACAATCTCAAGTACAAGACAGGCTATCGTTTGGACAAAAAATGACAAGTCTATGATCGCACTTTTGTTTTTAATGAAACTGAGTTCAAGCCTTATGTGACGTGGCTTTGAAAGCAATAAAGCCTTACTTTTCTCTGACAAAACTGATTTAAGGATCAGCTTAAATAAGTACAACGAAAAAATACTAATGCGCTAGGTACAGTGCGCAAGGAAACGATGATGCAATATACTGAACAAGACCGTCAGGTTCTTCATGACACTTGGATGAGCTACAAGGCAAAGATGCGAGTTACCCAAATTGAAATGGCAAAACGTCTTGGCGTCAGTCAATTGGTCTTCTCTGATATCCTTCGTGGCAGTGTTCCTCTTGAGCACCGTTTTGTTAACCAGTTTTGTAACTATATTGGTGTAGATCCTTTGCTGACATTACCGTCACTTCGCCGCCAAATGGGCGGAGAGCTACCTAATTCGGTGACGCTGACCAATACATTTATCGTTGATGGTGAAATTAAGAATGTACGCTACGACGGTAATCAACTGGTTGTTGAATACGTTCACAGTGTTGAAGTGCATTAATACATTTTATATACCTAAGTGACTTACAGTTGCTGGGTGTAAAGCCTTTATAATGCCGGCTCTTCATTGACACCTCTGCGGTCCATTTTTGCAAAGAAAACGAGCCGCAGAGGTGTTTGTCGTTAGCGGGCTGATTTATATTGCTCGCTTTAAGCGAGTGACAGTGCAAACATCAATAACAGTGGTAAGGCAAAAATACTGAAGAAATTGCCAAATAAAACCATAGAGGCCACATTGGCTGGCTCAACGACGAACCGTTCTGCGTATAAGTAATTCATCACAGCCGGCGGCAGCATGGTAAACAGCACCATCATCTGTAATTGTAAGGTTGGAAGAGGGATAAAATAGTAAATAATCGCAAATGAAACCGCACCAGTAGCCAATGATTGGCATGTACACCTTATACCCACCTTTAGTCCACCCAACCGCAAATTACACATCTGAGAGCCCAGTGAAAGCAGCATGACAGGAACGGCAGCTTGTCCCAACAGGGCTGTTGCGTCATAGAGCGGCTTCCAAACTCCCATACCGCTAATATTAACCACGATCGCGGCACAGGTTGCGATAAAAATCGGCATGCGGATCATTTGTTTTATTGGATTACCTGTACTGAGCATGGCTAAGCCAAGGCTGCTGTGAACACAGGCAGAAACGACAAACAATAATACTGCAGGCGCTAGCGCCGAATCACCAAATGCATAAGTAAATAGAGGGATAGCCAAGTTACCACTATTTCGAAACATCTGTGGTGGCGCCCAAGCTTTATAGTTTAGCTTACTCATTCGGCAGATAGGTATCATCAGTATACCGGGTATCAGCACGGCAATTAATGAGGCGTAGAGCAGGGGGAGTTGCTCTGTATCGAGTGGCATGACAACCAGTGAAGAAAATACCAATGCTGGGGTAAACGCATCCATATTGATACGGTTGATTGGGCGAAAGTCAGGTTTTAGCCAGCGACCGACGGCAAAGCCGATTAATACCAGAGTGAAAACGGGAAATAGGATCCCTACGATTTGCTCAAGCACATTATCCCTTATGCGATGTTTTGTATGACTTTTGGGTAAACCTAAGTTCAACTTATCGTATTTTATGGGGTGTGAATAGTGATTCGTATTAAATGAATGAATGTCGAAGGGGGTATATTTCTTTTTTCTAAGCAATGTTTTACTGGTTAAGGGGCTTAACCAGTAAAACCAACTGGGCTATGGGCTCTTTAGTACCGCTATTTAGTTTCTTGAAGTGTTTGCTGCCTAGCCATCTTTACTGGCGAAATCCCCCATTCAGGGATGCATAGGTATAAGCAAGCCGCACCAAAAATTGAGGCGAGTAGATCTGTCGGCCAGTGCATGCCGAGCCAAATGCGGCTGATCCCAACGCCAACAGCCCACGTAATGATGATGCCAGCCGCGATAAACTTACGGCGCCTTAGGAAAAAACCTCCCCAAAAAGCAACACACACAGCTGTAAAAATGGTATGGCCAGAAGGTAGCGAGTAGTTTGTTTCGCCTTGCCAGTGAGTGATGCGCCAATGGCTGACACTTTCGCTTGCCTGTTTAACCGCTTCATCCTTTTCTATATTACTGAGCGCATAAAAAGCTTCTGGAGTTTTTACGATGTTTAAGTTCTGTAGTTGATGAGTATATGGGCGCGGCACCTCAGTAATGTGCTTCATTACAGTTTTGGCGACAAAGCTTAAGGCAAGCAGAAGGGCAAATTGAACACCTAAGATCATTAGTGTTTTGCGGGGAAGCTTCAGGACGATAGGGATCAGCATTAACAATCCAACGGTCACCAAGAAGCCAGGGTTTCCTGCTGAATGGGTTAATAAAGAAAAAAGCATGCCGCTAAAGTCAGAAACTGGACCATTCAAGTCGGCTTGAGAATAAAAGACCAGCACCGCAGACAATAGGGTGGTCATTAACAATAATGCGAAGAGGCCAGGGAGTTTGCGCTCAATGAATGGACGGAGGAACATAATCAATACACTTCATAAAAATTGAGACGGGATTCTAGCAAAGTATACGCTTTAAAAAGTAAAATAAGTGTCATAAATGGTTAATTTAAGTTTAGGATTAAAATGAAGATTGCCCTGATAGGATTAGGCGATATCGCAATAAAGGCCCATTTGCCGGTATTAAGCCAATTACCGAATGTTGAATGGGTGTTTTGTACCCGAACCCCAGAACGGTTGCAGCAGCTCGCTAATCAATACCATGTGACTGAAACTTATACTGACTATCGAGAATTAGCCAAGGCAGGTATCGATGCGGTGATGATCCATAGCGCGACATCTTCGCACCCTATGCTGGCAGCGTATTTCTTGAACCTTGGCTTACCGGTCTTTGTTGATAAGCCTCTCGCTGATAGCTATGATCAGTGCGAACGCCTTTATGATCTTGCTGAAAGTAAGCAAGCTCCCTTGTTTATGGGGTTCAACCGCCGGTATATCCCTCTTTATAAGCAGCACCTTCCAGGAGTAACGGATCAAGCGCAGGCATCAGCCTCTCTATTGTCATTGCGCTGGGAGAAACACCGCCATGACTTACCCGGAGAAACTCGAACCTTTATATTTGACGATTTCATCCATCCGTTAGACAGCATCAACGTGAATGCGAACATTGAGCCGAAAGAACTCTATATTACTTGCCAATCGGCCTCCAGCGGTGCTCAGCCATTACTTGGGCGTCTTGATGTGCAATGGCAGCAGCAGGGAGTGCTATTTCACGCGTCAATGAACCGCCAGCACGGTGCGACAATGGAAACGGTTTCTGCCAATTATAAAAATGTCAGTTATCGGTTTGATTCTTTTACCGAGGGGAGCCGCTGGCAGAATAATATAGAAGAACGTTTAAAGCTTGCAGACTGGACACCAATGTTAGCTGCAAAGGGCTTTCATGCGATGGCAGAGCATTGGCTCGACGTTGTCAGTTCGGGGAAACAGGAACATTCTTTAACTCAGCGAAATCTCCATAGCCACTTGCTAGCGGAGTACTTGGTCAGTCAAGTGAAATGAGGTGAATATCACAAGCAATTGATGACTTTGTGTTTGGTCTAATTTTGAACTACATCACAAAAAATATTTCGTGTTCAAAACAATTGCTGCATAGAAAGTAACGTATGCGATAACTCCCTATTATGGCTAGCTATTTTTAGACAATGACAGTTTTATTGGCTAGGTGCTTGAGTTGTAATTATAAATCTTTCAGAAATATTTCACTGGTGTGCTGGGGGATGAGCTGCTAAAGTGCCGCCCCTCACACACACCGTGAGATAATTATGCTAAGCAATACCCTAAAAGGTAGCGACAAAACAGTTTCAGTTCTAAGTATTGGTTTCCTAGGATTGTTTCTTCTCTTTTCCCTCTATGATTTGACTTTAGTCAGCCAGATCATTGATTCCGCGTTTTCCTATTCTACTGCTATTTTTGGCCAGTTTTGGCAATGGCTGATGGTGATTAATTTCGTTATTGCCCTAGTGATAGCGGTTAGCCCATATGGCAAACAACGCCTAGGTGCCGTGAACAGCAAGCCAACAATTGGTACATTCCGTTGGTTGGCGATGATCATGTGTACGCTGCTCGCAGGTGGTGGTGTGTTCTGGTCAGCTGCAGAGCCTATCTATCACTTTATGACGACACCACCGAGCTTTGATGGCGTTCAAGCAGAGTCTGCTGCTGCGGTCGTTCCAGCTCTTAGCCAAAGCTTTATGCATTGGGGCTTTTTGGCCTGGGCATGTCTTGGCACACTAGCGACGATTGTGTTGATGTATGCGCACCACCAAGGTGGGGTAAAACTACGTCCACGCGCTTTGCTTTATCCTATTGTTGGTGACAAGCTAGAAAACCACTGGTTTGGTTCTGTTATTGATGCATGCTCAATTATTGCTGTTGCAGCAGGTACAATCGGTCCAATTGGTTTCTTGGCTTCTCAACTAGGTTACAGCCTAGAAGTCGTTGCAGGCATTGATAACAACTCTACTAGCCAGATGGTCATTTTGGCCGTGGTTGTTGCGATTTATTCGATTTCTGCTTTCACTGGTATGGACAAAGGCCTTCAGTGGCTAAGCCGTTTCAATATCGTGGGTGCTTTTGCCCTACTGATGGTGATGTTGGTGTTTGGCCCAACCCAGTTTATCTTTGAGAACTTTGGCCTAGCATTCGCTTCTTATATTCAGCATCTGCCTGAAATGAGTGTGAATGCGGATAGCCCTGCTTGGAGCCAGTGGTGGACGTGGTTCTTTTGGGGTTGGTTTATCGGTTTTGCACCTATGATGGCGATTTTCATCGCACGCATTTCTGAAGGTCGTAGCATCCGTGAGCTGATTTTGACCATTGCTGTGGCTGCACCTATTGTGACTAACTTCTGGTTCACCGTTCTAGGCGGCACAGGAATCTTCTTTGAACTTCAGGTTCCAGGAACTATTTCAGGCCCGCTTGCTGACTCTGGCCTACCAGCGGTATTACTTGCATCATTGGCACAATTGCCGTTCAACGAACTAATGATCCCTGCGTTCTTAGTGTTGACGACGACATTCGTTGTTACAACGGGTGACTCAATGGCTTATTCAATTGCACTTGTTGTGTCTGGCGATAGCCAACCTTCAAAATCACAGCGTCTATTCTGGGCGTTGGCGATGGGTGTTATTGCCGGCGTTCTGTTGCTTGCGGGTGACGGTGGCTTGAATGCGTTGCAGTCATTTATTGTGATCACTGCGGTTCCTGTGTCTATGCTATTGGCTGTGACATTGGTCACTGGTCCTTTGGCTGTTCTGCGAATGCAGGGCAAGAAGGCTGAAGCAGAAGCTCAAGCGCAGCAAGGCTGGGAACAAGCAGAAGTTGCTAGTCAGTCGTAAAGACAACATTTAAGAAACATTGAAGCGCAAGCCAACGTATGTGGCTTGCGCTTTTTTTATGATTAAAAGCTGGTAGCCAGTTAAATCACTATCATTCCACCTTGGTATACCAGCCCATTTTTTCTGTCGTGTTTTAACAAAACCGGCCCATCGAGGTCGATCAGAACTGCCTGACTGGTGATAGGAAGTGCAGCCTCCATCGCCATTGATGTGCCAACCATACAGCCGACCATGATATCGAGTCCTGTCTCTTTTGCTTGCTGGGCCAGTTTTAGTGCTTCGGTTAACCCACCGGTTTTATCTAATTTAATGTTGACCATCTCATAGCATCCCTCCAAACCTGCGAGATCTTCGCTGGTATGGCAACTTTCATCTGCACATAACGGAATTGGGTGGGGGATGTCTTTTAGCAAAGTATCTTTCCCAGCCGGGACCGGTTGTTCAATCATACGAATGTTATAGCTGGCCAATGAAGCGAACAGCTCGTGAAGTGGCAGGGCCTCCCACGCTTCGTTGGCATCTAAAATGATCTCGCATTCTGGTGCTGCCATACACACGGCAGTAACACGTTCAATCACGTTCTTTGCATCTAATTTAACTTTGAGCAGCTTTGCGCCTTGGCTACACAGCTCACGTGCTTGTTGGGCCATGGATTCAGGGGTATCGATAGAGACTGTCATGGCCGTTACTATTTGGTGTTTGATATCAAATAGTGGAACAGGAAATGACTCTTCTGCGTTGAGCCTCCAGAGGGCACAATCGATAGCGTTCCTTGCAGCACCCGCTGGCAGTAGTGGAACTAAGTCTTGCTGAATGGATTTGGCCGACAGAGTAGGGTATTGATTAAGAAACTGATTAAAGTCTTCAATTTGCTCGATAACACTGTCGATACTCTCGCCATATCTGGCATAGGGTGTACATTCTGCGCTTGCGCTGCGATCACTGAGCGTTACAGTGGCAACGACAACATCCTGATGGGTGCGGCTACCGCGAGCAATGACAAAAGGCCTTGCGAGTTCAAAACGTTCATGATGTGCTGAAAATTTCATTCCCACCCCCTTAAAGCTGGTGCAACTGTTCAGCAATAGTCGAAACACCAAATCGAACAGGGTCTGTAACCGGTAATTGGAATTGGCTAGCCAACTGTTCGCAGTATGCTTGGGCGTTTTCTTTATCTAAAGCTGATGTGTTTAGGCAGATCCCGACAAAAGTTGCGTTAGGGTTCGTTAAGCGCGCTGCAGTCAGGTTTGCCTCCATGACCGTTTTGATCTCAGGTATCGGCATATGGGGCAAATGGCGAATATGCTGGCGGCCAACTTCATGGCAAAGCACTAATGCATCGGCTTGAGCCCCATGCAGAAGCCCCATGCTGACACCGGCAAAAGAAGGGTTAAACAGCGACCCCTGACCTTCAATGATATCCCAGTCATGATCGTCAAAGGCAGGACTTACCGTTTCGGTTGCTCCTGCAATGAAATCAGCAACTACAGCATCAACGGCGATCCCTTTGCCGGAGATAAAAATCCCTGTTTGTCCGGTGGCGCAAAATTGAGTGCTAAGCCCCTGCTGGTTCATCTCTTTTTCAAGTGCGAGTGATGTATACATTTTCCCCACAGAACAATCAGTACCGACCGTCAGAAGCCTTTTGCCAGAACGGGGTTTTCCATTCCCCACTTCGAGGTTGCCATCAAAGTGGCGAACATCAAATAGTTTGCAGTTATTGACTCGGGCTTTTTGGGCCAGTCTCGGGCTATCGCAAAGGCGTTGATGCATTCCCGAGGCTATGTTGAAACCGATACTTAGTGCCAACTCAAGAGTAGTGAGCCAATTTTGCGAAATGAACCCACCCGCATTGGCGGTTCCCAAAACCAGTGTTCGAGCGCCTTTGGCATAAGCTTCTTCAAGAGATAGGTCCGGTAGTTCAAGGCTAACGGTTTCCGATGTCAATCTTAGCTGGCCAACGCAGAGTTCAGGCCGCCATTGCTGGATCCCTTTGGCTGTTTTGGCCGATAGAGGGTCTATGACATCACCGAGAAAAAGAAGATACGGCTGTGGGATTTGCATGGTTCATCCTTGGTTTTAGCTAATGTAATAACACCATAGTTGAGCTCGGAGTGAAGCTCGAATACTTTAATGTTTCATAGGTATAACCTCAGGTTATAGTCGCTTTGTTGCTACACCTTACTTCTGGATTTTCAACTATCTTGAAAGAAAAATAGGACGGTGATTAACATGCGTATAGCTGTTATTCCTTTTGGTGGTGTGCTGGGGATCGTGCTGTCGGGTTGTACAACGTATGGAAAAGTGGTGAATGACCCTAAGCTTTCATTAACGTCAGATGATACTTATTCATTAACGACTGCAGCAAAACGGGTCAATAAAGGTGAGATGACGATTGCGATTGCTATGTCAGGTGGTGGCACCCGTGCTGCTGCTTTATCATATGGGGTAATGAAAGCGCTTAGGGAAACCTCATTATTAGATGATCAATCCAACAAGCCAGTAATAGATGAACTGGATTTTATCAGTTCAGTGTCCGGTGGAAGCTTTACCGCGGCTTATTATGGATTATTTGGTGATAAGCTCTTTACCGATTTTGAAGAGGACTTTCTCTACCACCGGATAAGCGATGATCTCTTTTCGCGTGTCATTAGCCCAAAAACCTGGTTCACCACCGGTGGAAGAACTCAGCGAACTATCGACTATTACCAAGAGAACCTATTCTACGGTGCTACTTTTGCAGATATGAACCGGCCGGATCGGCCCATTGTGGTTGTTAATGCATCGGATCTTGGTGGCGGGGTAAGGTTCTCATTCCTGCAAGAGTATTTTGACTTACTTTGTTCGGACTTATCGACGTATCCGGTTGCCAATGCGGTAACTGCTTCGTCTGCTGTACCACTGGTCTTCAATCCGGTCGTACTGAAAAACCATCAAGGTTGTGAAGAAAGCCAACTGATCGCTTTATCCTCAGGGGACGAACGTAAAGCGCATGCACGGCATACCATTGAAGGGCTGAAAAGTTATCAGGACAAATACGATAGAACATTCATTCACCTTGTTGACGGTGGGATCACCGATAACCTCGGTTTGCTCTCTTTTTATGATGTGATTGAGAGTTCTGGTGGTGGCGAAGTCTTTTTTCAGCAGATTGGCGCCACAGCATTGCCTCATTTCGTGATGATTGTGGTGGATGCATCGACATCACCTGATTTTGAGATGGAGCGCTCAACCAGAGAGCCGACGATCAATGAGACATTATCTGCAATGACGGATATACAGCTTCATCGCTATAACGACGCATCGAAAAGTCTATTTGTTGCAACGATGGATCAATGGGCTTCAATTCTATCAACTGACGAGATAGAGGTATCAACTTACTTTATCGATATCAACCTAAATGATGTATCCGATATAACTAAGAGGCATTATCTCAATCAGATACCAACTGACTTGAGCCTAGACCCTGAACAAGTTGATGCATTGATAGAAGAGGGATATCAGCAATTGATTAATAACGAAGACTTTCAAACCTTCCTAACAGACTATCGTAAGAAGGATGAAGAGATATAGGTGGCGTGTTATGTATATATACCCAAGTTACTTGGGCGTGTACCCCAGAGTGGGGGAGAAATCATATCATATAGAATATAACGTTTTGCTTATCGCTTACGAGTGAAGCTATTTACGCTTTTGCTTCGATTGTGCTTTCACACGCTTAGAAACGATGTAGTGCATTGCCATAAGAGAATCATAAGTCATGGGGTAACTCCTTTGTAATTAATTTACATTCTGTGGCTATATTGCTACCACAAGGAGAATTTTAGTGTGACTTGAATCACTATTCAAGCGTTTATTATCATGCGTAATCGGGTGTTGTGTAATTTAATTACATAAATCAAAAGAGGTACGATCAGCGTTATATATGATTGTTGTGAAGCGTCAAAGTTTATGTAATTAGAACAATTCACTACCACTTTTTCATTGGCTTTCGTATAAAGCTCCTGTTGAAGGCAATGAGTCAGGTATTGGTACATCAGTTTCTACCCAGCCACCACCAAGAACTTTGTATAGTGTCACCAGATTTAGTTCTTCTGAGAGCTTAGTGTTTATCAACTCTTGTTGGGCGGTGTAGTACTCTCGCTGTGAATCTAGCACCGTAAAGTAGTCATCAACCCCTTCATCAAAACGGAGGTTAGATAACCTGAAGCTCTCTCCGGTGGCATCAACCAGCATCTGCTGTGCTGACACCTGATCATTTATCGTGGCTTGGTTCGCCAATGCATCTGACACCTCCCTGAATGCGGTTTGTATGGCGAGTTCGTACTGGTTCAACGCAATTTGCTGATCAGCAATAGACACATCTAACTGGCTATCCAGCTCACCCCAATTGAAAATGGGTAAAACAAGGTTCGGCGTGAATACCCAACTTCGACTATCTCCGGAAAAGAGATCATCGGCAGAAGCGCTAAGTAGACCACCTGTTGCCGTGAGAGAAATCGTCGGGAAGTAGGCCGCGCGCGCTGCACCTATGTTTGCGTTAGCAGAGCGTAGTTGGTGTTCGGCAGATAAGATATCTGGTCGACGTAGAAGTACATCTGACGGTACGCCGACATGAACTGGGGCAAATCCAATATTATCCGTTAACTGGGGAAGAAGATGTATGGGGACTGCTTTACCTACCAAGGTATTCAGTGCATTGATGTCTACATCTACTTGGCTAGTGAAAACAGCCACATCTTTGAGTGCGGTAGCAACTGTCGTTTTAGCTTGAGCCACGTCCAACCCTGTTGCAACGCCACTGTTGAAGCTTTTTTCAGTCAGGGCCAAAGAGTCTCGTTGCACCCTAAGGGTATCTTCCGCTAAATGTAGCAAACGTTGATCGGCAATCAGGGTGAGGTATGACTCAATCACGCTGCTGATCAAACTGAGTTGGGTATTCTTACGTGCTTCGATAGTGGATAGGTATTGTTCCAGCGCTTGCTGTTCTAGGCTTTGAATTCTGCCCCAGAAATCAATTTCATAATTACTGACGCCAAGATCCACGCTGTATTGACGGCTAATCGTTGAATTTCCATTATTTACGTTTTCCGACAAACGCTGGTTGGCACCGGTTACGCCTAGATCAATATTGGGTAAGCGGTTTGCTCGCTGGATACCGTATTGAGCTTCTGCGCGCTGGATATTTAAAACGGCAATACGCACATCACGATTGTTGCGAAGGGCAAGCTCTATAACTTGGGTGAGCTTATTGCTTTGAATAAATGCCCGCCAGTCTTCATTGGGGGAAACCCGGTTGATTGCAGTCGGGGATGGTACTTGTGAATCCGAAGCGTTTGGAACTGAGGTGCCTGGGATATTGCTGCCAGTGTAGATAGAGAAGTTATTTGCACTCTCATCTACTGGCCAATCCATTTCGACGGGGGCCTCAGGCTGCTGATAGTTAGGAATCAAGTTAGTACACCCGGCTAGGCTGGTAGTCAGGTATATGCAGAATGCCAGCGACGTGAGTCTAGTCATGCTTGGTCTCCTCTGCAGGGTCTGATGGTTTGTCTGGACCGTAGAATAACCGTGTTACAACAACAAAAAACAATGGCACAAAGAAGATACCGAGGAAGGTTGCAGTAATAACACCACCAACAACACCTGTACCTACCGCATTCTGTGCACCTGAACCGGCACCGCTGGATATCGCCAAGGGGACAACCCCCATACCAAAAGCGAGAGAGGTCATTAAAATAGGGCGCAGACGGATTTTGGCGGCATGAATGGCTGCTTTGAACATGTCCTCACCTGAGTCATGATACGACTTGGCAAACTCCACAATCATGATGGCGTTCTTTGAACCAAGGCCAATGGTTGTCAGTAAGCCAACCTGAAAATAGACATCATTATCAAGCCCAAACAGCAAGGTCGCTGATACCGCACCCAATACACCAAGGGGGATAATGAGGATAACGGAGAAAGGGACTGCCCAGCTTTCATAAAGTGCAGCTAGGCAGAGGAAAACAATGAGGATGGACAGGGCATAGAGTAGCGGTGCCTGACCACTAGAGATCCTTTCTTGATAAGACATGCCTGTCCATTCAAGTCCGACACCTTTTGGTAATTGACCAACTATTTGCTCCATCTCCAACATGGCTTCACCGGTACTGACACCGGGGGCGGGCTCTCCAAGAATCTCCATAGCCGATGTGCCGTTGTAGCGCTCGAGTCGGGGGGAGCCGTAGGTCCATTCCCCTTTACTGAACACTCGCATTGCCACCATTTCGCCAGATTGGTTCCTGACTTTCCACTCCATGATGTCTTCTGGGTTCATGCGAAAGGGCATGTCAGCTTGCACATAGACTTGCTTTATTCGGCCCCGATCAACGAAGTCATTAACGTAGTTACTTCCCAAAGCGGTACCGAGTGTGCTGTTTATATCGTTAATCGAAACGCCTAGCGCCCGGGCTTTCAGTTGATCGATTTGAATATGGTACTGTGGTGTATCATTCAGTCCGTTTGGCCTGACTTGAAACAAGTTGGGGTTTTGTGCCGCCATGCCTAATAACTGATTTCGTGCTTCGGTCATTTTTTCATGACCGAGCCCCGAACGGTCTTGCAAGAACATGTCAAAGCCGGTGGCGTTACCTAGCTCCATAATAGCGGGAGGAGCAAAGGCAAAAATTAACGCTTGCGGTATTTCGGTGAAGGCCATCATCGCCCGGCCGACGATAGCGTTTACCTTGTCACTATCTGCGGTGCGTTCATCCCAGTCATTGAGTGCAATGAACATCATACCGGTGTTGGCACCAGAACCCGCAAAACTAAAGCCTGAAACAGAGAAAACGGATTTCACATTTTTCTTTTCTGTTTCGAGGAAATGATCTTCTACTTGATCAAGGATATTCAATGTCTGCTCTTGGGTCGAGCCGCTGGGGAGCTGAACCATACTCATCATGATGCCCTGGTCTTCATCAGGAAGGAAACCACTTGGAAGACGCAAGAACAACAGGGCCATTACAACGCCAATACCTAGGTAAATCAGCAGGAAGCGAGCGCTGCGGTGGGTGATAAATGTCACTGCCGACGTATATTTTTCGGTCGCTTTATTGAAGTTGCGGTTAAACCAGCCCGCAAATCCAGTGGTTTTATGGCCGTCAGATGTATTGAGTAGACTGATGCATAAGGTAGGGGTTAGGATGATGGCAACCATCACCGAAAGGGCGACTGCAGTTACTATGGTAATGGAAAACTGGCGATAAATTGCCCCAGTTGAACCAGCAAAGAAAGCCATGGGGATAAATACAGCACAGAGCACCATACCAATACCAACGAGGGCACTGGTAATTTCAGTCATTGACTTTTCAGTTGCTTCCCTAGGCTCTAACCCTTCTTCTTCCATAATCCGTTCAACGTTCTCAACCACCACGATTGCATCATCTACCAGCAGGCCGATCGCCAATACCAGCGCGAACATAGTTAGCGTGTTAATTGAGTAGCCCAGTGTAAGCAAAACAGCAAATGTGCCCAAGACCACGACAGGTACCGCAATGGTCGGTATCAGGGTCGCCCTAAAGCTCTGCAAGAACAGCAGCATTACCAAGAATACGAGGAAGATGGCTTCGAGTAGGGTTTTTACCACTTCTTCAATTGATATTTCGATAAAGGGGGTCGTATCGTAGGGATAAACAATGGTGATCCCCTCAGGGAAAAACGGGACGAGTTCTTCGAGCTTAGCCCTGACGGCATCGGCGGTTTCCAAGGCATTTTTACCCGTTGCAAGGGCGATAGATATCCCGGTTGCGGGCTGTTTATTGTAGTTGGAAACGGTTTGGTATGAGGCCGAGCCTAACTGAACCTTGGCAACATCTTCCATCAGAACCTGTGAGCCGTCAGCGTTGACCTTGAGTAGAATTTTTTCGAATTGCTCTACGGTTTGCAATCTGGACTGGGCGGTAATGGTGGCATTAAGCTGTTGGCCTTGGACCGCTGGTGCGGCGCCGAGTTGACCGGCTGAAACCTGGGCGTTTTGCTCTTGAATAGCGGCCACAATATCGGATGGCATTAAATCATAGTTTTCAAGTTGGTACGGGTTGAGCCATATCCGCATTGCATATTCAGCCCCGAAAAGCTGGGTTTGACCGACGCCATCGACCCGACTGAGGGGATCCAATACATTACTGGAAACATAGTCTGAAATGTCTTCATTGGTTAAAGAAGGGTCATTGGAGACAAACCCAATCACCATCAAGATTGAGTTACTCGCTTTTTCTACTTTTACCCCTTGGTTTTGTACTTCAAGTGGTAGTAAGGGGGTTGCGACTGAGAGTTTGTTCTGTACCTGTACCTGTGCAATATCAGGGTCGGTACCCGCACCGAAAGTCAGTGTGGTGGTAATATTACCGAATGAATCAGAAGTCGATGACATGTACAACAGGTTATCGAGCCCGTTCATTTGTTGCTCTATCACCTGTGTAACTGAATCTTCTGCGGTTTTTGCCGAGGCGCCAGGGTATGTGGCAGAAATTTGTATCGCAGGTGGCGCAATGGTCGGGTATTGGGCAATAGGTAGCTGAATAATCGCAATGATCCCTGCAAGCATTACCATAATGGCAAGCACCCATGCGAAAACAGGTCGTTGTATAAAAAAATGTGCCATGACCCCGTCCTATTTACTTCGAAGGATTGTTAGTCTTTGCGGTGCTTACTTCGTGCGACTTACTAACAGGTGCCCCTGAGCGGACAAACTGCAAGCCATCGACGATCACTTTCTCGCCAACGTTTAACCCCTGAGTGATCAACCAGTGATTATTTATAAGCCGTTCAGTTTTGACGGTGCGGACTTCAACTTTATTGTCTTGGCCAATAACACTCACCTGTGCATCACCTTTTGGCGTACGGGTTAAGGCCTTGGCTGGGATCAAAATGGCGCTATCGACAATCCCCCGAGGCAGTGATGCCCTAACGAACATGCCGGGAAGAAGAATTTGTTGTGGATTGGGGAATGAAACTCTAAGAACAAACGAGCCAGTTGTCTCATCAATATTGATATCAGAAAACAGGATAGTACCTAATTTGTCGTATATCGTGCCATCTTCAAGGGAAAGTTGGATATCGCCAAGCTCTGCTTTTGTCTGCTTGAAAGCCCCTTGTGCTAATTCTCGCCGATACAGCAAAAGCTCAGTGCTTGACGCCGTCAGGTCGACATGCATCGGGTTGTAAGTTTGTACAGTAACCAGAGGCGCAGATTGGTTTGCGGTAACCAAAGCGCCTGCTGTGACGGATGAGCGGCCAGCCCGCCCATCAATCGGGGCGTTGACTTTGGTGTAGTTAAGGTTAATTTTGGCGTTTTCAACACCAGCCTTCGCACTGGCGACATTCGATTGTGCTTCTTGGTATGTCGCAACAGCATCGTCATAATCCTGCCTTGAAACAGCTTTTTCTCTGACCAGGCGTCGGTAGCGGTCTGCACGATTTCTTGCTGTAGCTAGGTTTGCCGAAGCCTTACTTAGTTCTGATTGTGCTTGGTCTAACGAAAGCTGAAATGGAGCCGGGTCTATTTGGTATAGAGGCTGTCCCTTTTGCACCATCGTACCTTCTTCAAACAACTGCTTGAGGATAATGCCACCCACCTGCGGTCGTACTTCAGCCTCGTAGGACGCGACTGTTCTTCCCGGCATTTCATCACGGAGTTCGACCGACTTAGTCACTACCGTGACATAGCCGATATCGTATTGTGGCCCTTGAGGTGGTGCAGTCTCTTTATCTTCGCAGCCCTGTATAAACAGTAAGCTTAATAGGGCCAAAGACAAAGAGAACGGTTGTAACAGTTGCTGCTTAACACTGATCATTACGCCAACCTACCTTAGAGCTACAAACTAAAAGCGTGATTAAGCCATACACTAATCATTAAGAGTAATGAATAGCTTATTCAGGTTTAGGCTGGGGCATTGTCTTATCTTTGCACAGGATTCTCTAAAAAATGTTGGCAAAGAAGCTCAACAAATCGATTAGCTGCTGAAGATAAAGGTGAATTGTCGGCAAAAAGCAGGCTAATTGAGACAGGGATTTGTTCTGACAATGAGATAACCGATACTTTATCTTGGTAGTTTTTTGCTGTCCAAGGGTCAACGATGGCGAGCCCCATGCCCTGAATCACGAGTTCTGCCGCTGTGGAGTAAGAGCGAACGGATAACTGAAAGTGATGTTCAGGTAGAAATTTCTCAATGGTCTGTTTGACCGCAAGCCCTAGAGGATCTCGACTATCAAGCCCGATAATCGGGGCGAGTTCAATCATTTCGTGTATAGAAATGGTGTGAGATACCAAGGGAAGATTTTTGGACTGCAGGGCAACCATTCCTGCTGTCTCTAATGGTTGGCTAATGATCCTTGGTGGCGCAACATGACCGAAGCTAATGGCTAGGTCGAGTTGATTATCAAGTAGGGCGTCACACAGCTCATTTTGATTACCGGTCGAGATTTCCGCTGAGACAGAAGAGTCTTGGCACAATTTGGCTAAAACAGGCGGTAATAGACTGGTTGATAGCACGGGAGGTGCACCAATGCGCAGGTGGGACTGGCCTTTCTTTAACTTACAGGTCAGAGATTGCAGGTTACCAAGTTGGCGATAGACTTTTTCTGCTTCTGGCAACATGGCTTGGGCTTGATCGGAAGCGATTAAACGTCCTTTATGGCGGTGAAACAGAGGAAAGCCAAGTTGAAGCTCTGTATGAGCGAGGACTCGAGTGATATTGGGCTGAGATACATGCAATAATTTTGCAGCCCCAGAGACACTGCCAGTTTTCATTACAGCGTAAAAGACTTCAATCTGACGTAAGTTCAAAATCTATCCTGCCTATACGTATCTAATCTGATCATCAACATCCTGATTTTTAACATACCACCTATCCATGCGACTAAACAATCCAGTAAATGGTCTGACTTTATAAAAAAACATATTGCTAATATAAAGATAAAAGTAATCTTTCAGCTCGGGCTGACAATATATTGTCGTCTTTTTGTTTTGGTGACATTTTATTGTCTCATTGTGTTGTTAAGTTATTAATATTACAATCACCAAAGAAATTATTTCTATCTATAAACCTGTAATTTTTGCCATATTTTTATGTTTGGCTATATTAAATATATTCACCTATCGGATATTTGCCTTTTATCAATGATCCCATTGTCTCAATTGTCGGCGCTTGTTTGTTGTGAAAACAGAGAGCGAGCATTTCAAGTAAAACAAATGTTTGTGAAAGCAGGTGTTATTAATATCGATGTTACTGATATTAATGCGCTTAATCGTATTCGTAAAATTTATGATATTCATTTCATTGATTACGGTTATCAATATCAAAGTAACGTATCTACGTATATTGATGAACAGAGGAATAGTACCTTTTTTAGGTGTTATTCATTGTTTCTATTGGGTTTGCCTGAACCTGCAACAACACTAGACTGTGACAGTGCTCGTTCGCTGGATGCTGATCACATTGTGTCTGGATTGTTTAGCTACGATCAATTCAATGCTTTGTTATTGCGCCTTTTAAAACACAAGTCGTTTTATGAATATGTCTTCAATAGTGCAGGGCAAGATTTAGACAAGTTTGTCGTAAGTGTTAGCCAGTATGAAAATATAATTAAGAACCCTCAGTTACTTAACCTGTCATTACTGTCACTTTACAAGAAGAACATGAGTGACGCTTTTCTTAGCTTATACCATCAACATGAGCGGGCTTTAATTGAACCAAGCAATATTATTTATTTCAGTGATTTTTGCTCTGAACCAGTAAAAAGTATTGCTGCTTTACAATGGTTACTGAAAAAAAATGAGCTGCCTTTTCGGGTACATACTCGCTTGGCAGAGGAGTATCAAAAGCTCAATAATGTCGAGGCTATTTTTCAGCACCGCTTTATTGCCTTTGATACCGATCCTACGAGCCAAGAGGCTTTCATTCAACTGGTTTACTGCCTAATCGAGCAGGATAAAATAGAGTCTTTTCCTACTATTGTATGCAAGCGTTTGAAGTATATGCCGGCTACTCTTGAAGATTACAGCCAGCTAGCCATCGTGCTTTCAGAAGCATTCATGTCATCAGCGCAACAGATCACTAAAGAGCAATATCGGCTATATTTTGATCCTGTGCTGAGAAGTATGTATAAGCGGCTCGGGAGAGATAAGCGAGATGAACTCGCCGCATTGGTTAATTTGCTGAAGACTCTGCACATAAACCTATCAGGCAAAGGGTTGAAAGCGAGAGCGATGGCGTTAGAGATTTATCATAAAGACGTTATGCGTAAAAGAAAATGCGGTATACATCTTAATCTCGTGGCTTTGCGAACACTGGCAACATTTGGAGAAATGAAGCTGTGCATTCAATTAGTGAATACGATTAACGCTTTAGAATTATCGGATAAACATAACGACATGTTTAAATGGGCTGCAAAGCCATATAACCAGTTACAGAAAGTGTATCTGTGGCTTAAGAAACTGTCGAATGGCACTCACTGCTGTGTTCTAAAACAGACAATGAATTTAGAGAGAGTGGAGCGATACTATCCATATTCTTTTGATATCAATTGTATGATTCTCACTGCGTTATTAGCTGTTGATACGACTGATAAGAGACAAGCCATGTATGTGATAAGGCGCTTGAAGCGGAGCAATTACATCATTCGTTATCTCGAGCTTGAAAAGGAAGTAATGAGGTGTAAAACATACATGGATGCCTTGCAAAAACATCCCGTCGCACGTACAGCCTAAGTAAAAACCATGAAGTGCATTATCGACAGGTTAGAAAACCCAGCTATTGCTAGCTGGGCTAATTATTATGTCTTGATTTGAAGATGTTAATTACTTGTCTGCCACTGGCACCATGATATGTACGTAAGGCGTGTCTTTCCACATGACGTAAGGCCCGCCTGTTGATGGGTCATCGGTCAGTCCTTCAAGCATTGCTTTTGGTACAATGATCATTAGATGTGGTCCCGTCTCAACATAATCGTCAGCGGACTTAGGATCGGAATGATAAGGGTCTGAGTTACTGACACCAGCCCCGCGGTCACCTTGCAGCATGTAGGAAATACCAATTTTTGTGGCAGTGAAGTCTTCTTTATTGACCATCGCCGTGAGCATTTCCATCCACACCGCATCGTTACACATAGGCATACCGTCATCAGGAAACGTATCAGGCATACATGTCCAACCGTTTGTGCCTTCAACCACCACCTTGCCGTCAACAATGACTGTTGCATCGTCACTGATAGAGGCGGGGGCAGCGGACTTCGCTCTGCCAATGTGTTCGGTCATTAGTTCTTCCGACATCTTATTTTCTTCAGCCATTACAGGCATCGCCATTAGGCTAGTAGAAAGTATAGCAGATATACAAAGAGCTGATTTTAAATGGTTTACCATGATTATTTCTCCACCTAGTTTGAAATTATCATCATGGATTGAATTGTCATTACTGTATGACAACATAAAGTATAGGGGCTTTGCAGATGTTAAATGGTAAATAGTGCTGGTGGGACGGGGAGAAGATAAGAAAAAGCCGTCTCAAGGACGGCTTTTATAAGGGTATTCACGGGTAAGTAAGTCGATTATGCAGCGAGTGAAGAAAACGCTGTTTTACGCTCGTTAAAGCGTTCAACCAAATCGTCGATAGCTTCTTGGCTGTATGGCTTTAAGCCACTCATCAGCATACGCTTACGACCTGTACCCACCACTTCACCATTTTCTTTAAAGTGGAAGTTCAGTGTCACGCTGCCTCGCTTACCTTCAACGTCGATTTGTGATTCAGCGAGTTCAACTGTAGGAGCAGTAAGATCTAAACGATCAAAACTAAGCTCCATGCTTTCGTAGATCACCAATGGGCGTGCCGTATTGATCATGATGTCTTTAGATTTCATCAAAGGCACCATGATGTGCGGGAAATTCATGCCCGAAAACTGAACATAGTTTTTGGTAACTTGTTCAATAAGCGTTTTATCGGTGTTGATATCACCTTCACGGGTAACATGAAGGTATTCTTTCCCTGCGTTGTCAACAATCGCGAAATCGTTGAAGCAACTATGATGTGCTTTCAATCCGACACCATCGTTGATCATGCCGGCAAATTCGAACCGCATTTTTTTGCTGATGCCTGCACGAGCCAGCACAACAGAAAACAGAAGATCCCCAGGAACGCAGAAACGTTTGTTATCTTCATCATGAATGGGATTGAAATCGCCAGCGATTTTCTTTGCAAAGTGACTCGCTTGCTCACGGGTGAAGCTGAATACACCATTCTCTTCTAAGTAATATGAATCTAGAAACATGCCTAACGTACTGATAGTGGATTAATTAAACTGTCATCTATTCTACCCGATATCTTCACGTTAAATGGTCTAGCCAGTGAAATAAATGTCACGAATATGGGTAAAACAAAATGGCGATAAAGGTTGCAAATGACTCAAAAGTTCACGAAGGGTTGGCCGATTATTATACCAAATCTTAGTGATTGATTACATTTGTCACACTTATGATAGCTAGTATAGCGTGCAAAAATATTTTTAGTGCAACTCAATACATAATTTTGTACTATTGATGAAAACGATTGGAATGACAATAACATACAAATCATTACTAATAATGATAGAACGTCGTTTTCTACTGACTTGATAAGCGAAGATTCAGTTTTGGTACTGAAGCTCCTTTGAAGGCTGGTATTCAGACAGGTTGTCAATTATTGACGAACAATGGCTAGGTTACTTTATCTGAGCAATTCCAAGTTGCTATGTACAGGCTAAGTTCCAATGTACGTAGCACGATAAAACCATCTTCTAGACGTGTAGAAGCTCAGGAAAAATAAAGTAGCATGGAAGCTGCAAAAAAATAAGCACTCAGTAAACGGTGGCTTAAACGCCGTTTGCTGAGTGCTCATAATAAGGCCAAACGGCTAAACCGTATTGGTTATATGCAGCAAACTCTCAGGCTGGTAGTCTCTGCGACTGTAAATTTACAGGGCAGAGACCTTACCTTCATCTCTTGATCGATTAAATACGGTTTTCCAGCGGAATTACTCGCACTTTCTCACCAATATCTACGCCCGGTTGCTCTGGTAAAATCTCGATCAGGCAGTTGGCTTCGCTCATTGAACGTAAAATCCCCGAACCTTGTTTACCGGCGCTTCTTACCGTTAGGCGGCCGTTGGCATCTATACCGAAAGTGCCACGGCTGTATTCTGTGCGGCCAGGGCGAGAACGTAACTTTTCTTCGGCAACCGCATTAAAGAACGGTGCTTGCCAATCAGGTATCCCTTGAAGCTTGCGAATAGCTGGCTCGACAAACTGCATGAATGCGACCATTACAGCGACAGGGTTGCCCGGCAGACCGAAGAACGGGGTGGTATCAATATGACCGAAAGCGAGAGGTCGACCCGGTCTCATATTGATACGCCAGAAATTTATTTGACCGAGTTTATCGAGAACCGTTTTGATGTAATCGGCATCACCAACCGAAACACCGCCTGAAGAGAGGATGAGATCTGCTTGTTGGCTCGCAGATGTCAACGTAGCTTCGAGGGCTTGCTCACTGTCTTCAATGATACCGAGGTCAATCACTTCGCAACCGATTTTGCTTAGCATTGCATGCAGCGTGTATCGGTTTGAATCGTAAATGCAATTTGGTTTTTGAGCTTCACCAGGGTGCTGAACTTCATCACCAGTTGAGAACATTGCCACTTTGATTTGTGGTCGAATAGCCACAGAATTTAGCCCTAGTGACGCGATCATACCTAGTTCAGGTGCCGTGATTTGTTTTCCTGCCTGTACAGCAGCTTGGCCAATAGCCAAGTCTTCACCTGCTTGGCGAACGTTCTGACCTGGCTTTATTGCACCCATGCTCAAATTGAAGGTGACGCTGTCACCACTTTGAGTGGCTTGCTCACGCATGATCACTGTGTCGGCATTTTCCGGCACAGGTGCACCAGTCATAATCCGAACGGCCTCACCAGTGTTCAGCGGCTTGCCATAGCTATGACCTGCCATAACTTGTGCGACAACTTGATAGCTGTCTCGGTCCAAATCATCACCTCGAACGGCGTAGCCATCCATTGCGGAATTGGTGTGCTGGGGCACATTCACGGGTGATAAAATATCATCAGCGACAATTTGTCCCAGTGCCGCTTTAAGTTCCACCGTGATTTGCGCGGTAGGTGGGACAATCTGGCTCAAAATACGATCTCGGCCTTCAGCCACTGATAGCATGCCTGATGGGTCAAGATCGCTGCAATTGAGTGATTGAGCCGATTTCGTCTTGGCAAATTGGGCTACAAATCCGGTGAGATTATCGAGATCGTTGATATCAAGTTGTGGCAGGTCAGTCTCGGCACTTGTGTCAGAGGCAACGGCGATAATATTGCTATCTTCTGTGAACAACCATGGTTTGCCGATTTCTTCACGGTGTAATTCTATCTTCGGGAAGCTGAGCTGTTTGAAACCTTCAACCAGGATAAGATCTAGTGCATTGAGATCGAGCTGGGCAATCAGATGTGGCAGGTTGGCTTCATCTTCCGGTGTCTCTGTGATCATCGCGCGGCGGTAGCGAGAAGAAATTAGCATCTGTGCCGCGCCCGCCTTACGAAGGCGGTAGGAATCCTTACCTTCTTTATCGATATCGAAGTTATGGTGGGCGTGCTTGATTACAGCGACACGAATGCCCTGTTCAACGAGCTTAGGCAGCATCGCTTCTAGCAGTGTCGTTTTACCTGTTCCGCTCCATGCGGCAAAGCCAAGTATCGGCAGGGTAGATTGAATAGGGTTCATAATGCTTGTCCGAATTGTTCTAGTTCTTCAGGCGTATTGAGGTTTACAAAGGCATTAGGTTGATCACTAAAGTCAACGGTGATCATATTGCACTGTCGATAGAGTAAAATGATTTTTCGGTCGCCATTATCCAAAAACTGCTCTAACTTGGGCAAAATGCGGCGATTAACCAATGTGACGACCGGCTGGATATGCTCACCATCATGGGCTACCGCAATATCGGTATTGCTATCGCAGGCATTGCTCATTCGGGTGACTAGATCGGCGGGCAGGGCCGGGCAATCGCAAGGAACAAAACCAACCCATTCCGTATCAAGGTGATGAAGGGCTGCATGCATACCACCCAGAGGGCCTGGGTAATTCTTAATGTGGTCACCAAAGACAGTACCGTATTGACGGTAGGTGTCTTGGTTTCGGTTAGCGTTGATGGTAATTGAAGAGGTTTGTGTACCAAGGATGTCGATGACATGTTCGATCATTGCTCGCCCAGCAAGCGTTACTAGTCCTTTGTCGTTTCCACCCATTCGGCTGGCTTGACCACCAGCTAAAATGACCCAGCTTGTGTTATCCGGCGTAGGCATACTTATTATTGTCCTCGTCAACGAGCTGAAGATCAGCGCGCTCAATGAGTTGGGAATCAGAAATAGTCCATTGGCGACGGCACAGCTCTGTCAGTGCATTCTTTTGGTGGCTTGTGATCACCAAGCTAGTACCACGAGACAGAAGATCTTTGCATAGGACAACCAAGCGCTCGGTTGACTCTTGGTCAAGGCTAGCACTGGATTCATCCATCAGCAGCACCGCGGGTTTAATCACCCATGCTCGAGCCATAGCCACTCGTTGCCTTTCACCACCAGAAAGTACAGAAATATGTTCATCGGCCAATGTTTCCAAGCCTACCATACGAAGGGCATTGATTGCCTCTGTTCGTCTGCTACGGCGTTCTCGAACGGTGAATTTAAGACCATAACAGACATTATTAAGCACGGTTCCATCGAACATATAAGGGGTTTGATGCATATAAATCACCCCGTTATTGGACTGAGCGCAGAATAAGCGTCGTAAAATAGATGGTTTATTGATGTTTAGAGAGCCTGTTGTCGGGCGCTGCAATCCACTGAGGACTTTCAGCAAAGTTGTTTTACCTACGCCATTATCGCCGCTTAGGTAAACGGCATCTCTTGGTCCGAGAACAAGATTAGGGATATGGAATAAGAGCCGGTCTTTGAACCTAACCGATAGGTCTGTGGCCTCGATAGAGAGATGTGTCATCAAATTCTCCGGCTTAGTTCGTACGCAGGTGGGCTTTGCCACGCGCAATAGATAGGAAGAAGTTTAGCCCTAATGCCAAAATCAGCAGCACCATTCCTAAGGCAACACCTTGTGCAAACGCCCCTTTGGAACTTTCTAATGCAATGGCGGTTGGTATATTCCGTGTCGAATTGAGGATATTACCACCAACCATCATGGAACAGCCAACTTCTGTGATCACTCGGCTAAATGCGGCAATGACTGCGGCAAGCAGAGGAAAACGGCTTTCCCACATCAGGCTCATAAAGGCCCTTGGCAAGCTGGCACCCAATGTCAGTGCTGTTTCCCATGCCCGTTTATCACTATTTTGAAAAGCGGCATGCATCATAGACACGAGTATCGGCAAACAAATCAGTATTTGCCCCAATATCATTGCTTGTTGGGTGAACAGCATTTTCCAATCGCCCAGCGGGCCTGCTCGTGAAAGTAGCATATAAAGCAACAGTCCGATCACCACGGTAGGGATAGATTGGCAAGTATTAAACAAAGACAAAATCAGCCAACGCCCAGGGAAGCGACCATAGGCGAGGGCAAAGCTGATCAGCATTGCTGGCAATAGCACAATGCCAATTGCCAGCAGAGAAACCGAAAATGAAACACCAACGATCCCCCACAGAGCGGTATCACCGCTCATGAGTAGTTGGATCGCTTGGTGTGTGGTTTGCCAGATATCCATTTACTGAGCAATAGCATCCGCGACAAATAGCTGTTCGCCATGTCGCTCGTAGCCGTTGATCATAGCCTGAGCTTTCGGGTTGACCAGCCAATCACTGAATGATTTCGCACCTTGGTAGTTGATATCTGGGTAGCGGCTTGGGTTCACCAGAATGACTTGGTAAGGGTTGAACAGGCGAGCGTCACCTTGCAGAACGATTTTAAGGTCAAGGTTGTTCTGGTATGCCAGCCAAGTACCACGGTCAGTCATGGTGTAGGCTTGTAATTCAGATGCCATATTCAGTGTCGGTCCCATACCTTGACCAACCGCTTTGTAGCCACCGAAGTTTGGTTCCATTTTAGTTTGCGACCAAAGTTCAAGCTCTTTTTTGTGGGTGCCTGAATCATCACCACGAGAAATGAAGGTTTCATTGTCGTTGGCGATGGTTTTAAGTGCCTGTGTCACTTCTTTTACATCAGTGATATCGGCTGGATCAGATTTAGGGCCAACAATGACAAAATCGTTGTGCATCAATTTCCGTGGTAGCACACCGAAGCCTTTCTCAACGAAAACTGCTTCTGCTTTCGGGGCGTGGGTCATCACCAAGTCGACATCCCCATTTTCACCCATGCGTAGAGACTTACCGGTACCGGCGGCAAGGACTTCTACAGTGTATCCGGTGTCTTTTTTAAACTCAGGTAGTAAGTAGTCCAATAGGCCAGAGTGATATGTACTGGTAGTTGTCGCCAATCGCACCGTCATATTCTCTGCAGCTTGAATTGCTGCTGAAGAAGCAAGGGCTAATACAATAAGAGTCGTTTTTAATAGTTTCATAGGTCTTCCTGACTAAACGTCATTTATCATTTATTTTACGCAAGTGAAGCGGAGCTCTCCAAAAGAGATATTCCCCATCGCTATGAACGAGTCAATAAGCAAATCAAATGCCAACTTGAACTTGTTGCGTATAATACCTCTGGTCGCATGTATAAGATAATGATTTAAAACAAAATAAAAGTTACTCTTTACATTGTTGGAAAAACATTTTGAAACATCTTTGACAGAGAGAATGATACTGGGACAAAATGTCTCACCACTATAACCATAATGTATTTAAGTTTTTATGTCTGAAAATGCGTCAGTGTCATGGTCTGCGGTTTCTGTTCTGGTTGTTGATGATGAGCCGGGAATGCGCGCCATTTTGAAAAAAGCGCTGAGCAAACAATTTGCTCAAGTTGATGTAGCAGGAAGCATCGAGGAAGCAGAAGAGCTTCGTAAGCGTTGCCATTTTGATCTGCTCATTGTTGATATCAATTTACCTGGTCGTTCAGGGATTGAATGGCATGAAGCCTTTGATCCTCAAACTCGCCGTAGTGATGTGATCTTCATGACTGGCTATGCCGACCTGGAAACGGCTATTAGGGCATTACGGGCCGGCGCATCAGATTTTATTCTCAAACCGTTCAATCTGGATCAGATGATGCAGTCGGTGCAGCGCTGTATTGAGCGGCGTTTGGTCGAAAGGCAGAATTTCGCTCTGCAGCGTGATGTAGAGCGAAGTTATCCGGTTGATATTATTGGAGATGCCCACAGTACGCTGTCGATGAAAAAACTGATTGGCCAAATAGCGCCTTCCCAAGCTGCAGTGCTGGTTGAAGGTGAGTCGGGAACGGGTAAAGAACTGGTTGCCCGTGCGCTTCACCAGTTGAGTAATCGCAACGGTCCGTTTGTTCCATTGAACTGTGGTGCGATAGCGCCGGATCTACTTGAAAGTGAATTGTTTGGTCATGTATCGGGGGCATTTACTGGCGCCAAGAAAGGGCGCGAGGGCCTATTTCGTGTGGCTAACAATGGTACGCTGTTTCTTGATGAAATCGGTGAAATGCCGCTTTCGATGCAGTCTTCTCTGTTACGTGCCTTGGAGCAAAAAGCCATTCGTCCAGTCGGTGCCGAACGTGAAGTGAATGTCGATGTTAGGATCGTGGCAGCCACTAACCGAAACCTAAAAGAAGAGGTGGCAGAAGGGCGTTTTCGTCGTGATCTTTATTATCGTCTCAATGTATTAACGATTGAGTTACCGGCATTGCGTGAACGGTTAGATGACATTCCGGCTCTGGCCCATCACTTTACCCAGCAGTTAGCTAAAGATCTTGGCTCTAAGCCAGTGAACTGGATGCATGAAGATATTAAAGCCATGCAAGCCTATGACTGGCCAGGCAATATCCGTGAACTGCGAAATATGATGGAGCGTTGTTTATTGCTGGGTAAACCACCGGCAGATTACTGGCGGGAGTTGGCAGGTGAGGCGCCTGCTGGTAGCTATGCGGAAGGTGACCCTGTCACGCAGGGTGGGCAATTGCCAGATGAAATATTAGCGGAGGACAGTGCGGGCCATCAGCCTTGCCGCTGCCATGACAGTGAGGGGGGGGAGACAACCTTCTGTTACCCAAGCGACTGGAGCTTGAAGGACGTTGAAAAGGCGCACATTATGCAGGTTGTTGATTCCCATGCAGGGAATAAATCGGCTGCTGCGAGACAGCTCGGTGTTGCTCGTAAAACGCTGGAGCGCAAATTCAAGGAATGGACAGATGAAGTCCTGAGTGCAACGGAACAATAAGGCCAACGATGAAACAATGCATTGCGATTTGGGTTCGACGCTTTCGGACGATGGTCCGTTACCGGCTACTCCTGCTAACCTCTGTGCCCATTGTCATTACCTTGTTGGCGTTGATCGCTTTGACCATGTATTGGACGGTGATGTACACCTGGCAGAATGCGCTGATGAACGTCCGAGCAGATTTGGCCGTTGCACACCATAGTATGGAACTACTGCAAAAAGAGCAGCGGATGCGACTGGGCTCATTGACAGAGTCTTACCAGTTTCAGACCTTGCTAAGGGAAGATCAAAGTCAGTTGATTGACTGGGTTAAGCAGCAAGCCGGCGAATACGATCTGGATTTTGTGGTGATCCACCCAGCTTCAGCATTAGGAGAGTTCCCGAAAGCCAATCGTCAATTATTGCAAAAAGGCCTGGAGCAAACCTTTTTCGAGCGCTTAACCTCTTATGAGCTGGATTATCTTCATTCCGATCTCCCAGCTCGGGCGCAAATACCATTGCTTAGTGAACACACTTTGGTATCTGATGGTTTGATAAGCCGCAGTTTAATACCGATATTTAACCAACACGGTGATTTACAGTGGATTGTCGATGGTGGCATTTTACTCAATAACAGTACCCAGCTTGTCGACCGTATTCGTGACTTGGTTTACGCCTCAGACACCTTGCCTGAAGGAAGTATTGGTACCGTTACGCTATTTATGAGTGATATTCGGGTCAGTACTAATGTGCCTTTGGACAGCACTCAATTGAACGGGCGAGCGGTAGGAACGCGAGTTTCAGATGATGTAAAAGAATCGGTCCTTGAGCTGGGGGAAATGTGGGTGGATCGGGCCTTTGTCTATGACGACTGGTATGTCTCTGCGTATGAGCCTTTGAAAGATTACAACGGCAATATTATCGGTATGCTTTACACCGGTTATCTAGAATGGCCAATGATTAAGATTTACCTGACCAATATAGTTGAGCTTGGGGTAGGGATCCTCATAGTTTTGCTGATCTCAGGGGGGGTTGTGTATCGTGGGGCCCGAGATTTGTTCAGGCCCATTGAGAAGATGCATCAGGTTGTATCTGCGATTCAATTAGGGCTTGATCGCCGAATAGGGTGCTTGGATCTTACCCGTGGCCATGAGTTACAAATTCTCGGTAAGCAGTTTGATACCATGCTAGACCAATTGCATCAGCGTAATGAAGCGATACAACAGTCGTCGGTACAGTTGGAAGATAAGGTACAACGGCGTACCCAGAGCCTGAGGGAAAAAACCGAAGAGTTAGAACAGCACATTAAACTGCTTAATCAAGCCAGAAGTAAATTGGTGAGTAGTGAAAAGTTAGCGGCACTAGGCGAGCTTACGGCTGGTATTGCCCACGAAATCAATAACCCGACGGCAGTTATCTTGGGCAACGTAGAGCTGATGCAGTTTGAGTTAGGTGGTGAAACCGAGCGAGTTCGCGAGGAACTAGAAGCCATTCATGAGCAGATAGACCGCATTCGGAATATCACCCGCAGTCTATTGCAATATAGCCGGCAAGGTGGTGTACAAGATGAAGTGATTTGGCAGCATTTGAATCCTATTGTCGAAGAAAGTTTAACGCTGGTGAGAAGTGGAACCAAGCAATTCGATGTTGAGATTCATACTGAGCTCAATGCTCGCTGCAGTATCGAAGTGAACCGCCACCAAATGCTTCAGGTGCTCGTGAATCTACAAATGAATGGTATTCATGCTATGGACGATCGAGGCGTGCTGCATGTCTGTACGGAAGACTGGTTCGATGAGAGCGGTCAAACTATTGGGGCAATGGTGAAGATCATTGACCATGGTTGTGGTATCAGTGAAGACCAGATAGAACGCATTTTTAATCCATTTTATACAACCAGAAGAAGTGGTACTGGATTAGGGCTTTCCGTAAGCCAAGGTATAGTCAGCGGGATCGGTGGAGATATTGTGGTGGAGTCAGAAATAGGGAAAGGGTCGGTATTTACCGTTTACTTACCTGAAAAAGCCAACAGTAACAACAAGATGGTTGTTGATTTAGAAACAATTTGATTGTGACGAAAAGTAAAAAGGGCATGTTGTTAACATGCCCTTTTTACTTTAATGAACGCTTTAATAGTAAAAGTTTCATTGCTAATTACCGTTAGGTGGTTACATGAGAATAAGGCCAACAACCATAAAGGCAAAGCTTGTAAATACAGTGCGCGTGATGATGCCAGTGTGAGTTGGATTAATCATTTCCTGATGCTGCATATATTACCCTTTTATGACAAATTGAAGATCTTTGTGTTTTTCTTTTCACTTTTTCATCATAGATCAAATTTCTCATGAATAAAGCACTATTTGATAAAATTGTGCACATTATCAATTTGTATGACTTATTCCGGTTGCGCATAAATATTTCGGGTAATATTTTTTCAATGTCTATACTTGCAGAAAAAGCCAAGTTACGGATGACACGATGAAAATAGCAGTTTTATTACTCGGAGCCTTGCTTCAATTTTTTGCTCTTTATATTGCTTTTTACTCTGGTTTACCGGGGGGAATTTATCTGGCGACGTTAATTTCAGTTGCCGCTATGGCGAGCATGTTGGTTGTTAGGCACTTGGTTGCACCAGTGTGCTTGGTGGCTGGGGTGTTAATAGGGTTATCATTATCCCATAATGAGGCAGATCTAAAGACGCTCTCGTTGTTTGAAAGCCATGCATTAGCATTGCTACAGGCAGATAGTCGTGGCTCACTTCAGTACAATGAAACCTCAACGGAAATTACTCAGCTAAATGTCACGCCGATAAAAAGCGATATTCCAGACAAGAAAGATACCACTCTGGTAGCGGTTGCTACTAAATAAGATCGAAGCCACGGTGAGAGCGCTTCGCACACCGTGGCATTTATTATTCGTTAATCGATAATTTAGGTATGAGCAGTTTTTGGCCGGCAAAGATAGTGGACCCGTTAAGATTGTTAACTTGCTTTAGTAAGTCGACAGAAATGTTGTTGATGTTAGCGAGTTGATTCAATGAGTCACCCACTTTTATGTCATATACATCATAGGTTTGTCTGGCATAAGTGCGGGCATTTTTGTGTTCAAAAAACAAGGTCTTGTTCTCAATAGGCATTAAGATTTTGTTATCCTTGTTACGTCGAGTATAACCTGCGGTGTAGCCTGGATTATAATGATACAACGCTTTGCTGGATAAGCCTGAATACGCAGCTACCGTACCTAATTTCACTTTTCTGCTTATTGTTATTTCATCGAGAACAGCCTCAGCCTTGATTGGGTGGAGGGGGATGTCATAACGGTGGTCATGATGTTTGACTAAATCTGCCATCGCTAACAGTTTGGGCACATAATGGCGTGTTTCTTTGGGTAACTTCAAAGACCAAAAATCGGTAGACTTTCCCTGCTTTTTATTCTGCTTGATTGCCGTTCTAACTCGACCACCTCCTGTATTGTATGCGGCGATGGCGTGGAGCCAGTTTTCATCGAATTTATCGTAAAGGTATTCCAATAAATCCAGAGCAGCGTCAGTTGAAGAAATAATATCCCGTCTGCCGTCATAGCCTTTAATGATGTCCAGTCCGAATGATTTACCGGTAGGCTCAGTGAATTGCCATAGTCCTGCGGCACCTTTGTGAGAATAGGCGAACTGATCAAAGCTGCTTTCAACAAAAGGAAGGAGTACTAACTCTATGGGTAAGTCACGGGCACTTACTTGTTGGTATATGTAGTGGAGGAAAGGCTCGGCACGGGCAGTAACCTTCTCGATATGATAAGGATTGTTTACATACCAGCGTTTATAATAACGGATCGTGCGGTTATTAGGCACTGTCATTGTGAATTCACTGGCCAATAGATCCCACATATCGGGGTCTTGAGAAGGTTCTGCAACAGAGCCTGTCGCAATAAAGCTACCTGCAAATAATCCTCTATCGATTTCACATAAGTCATTGACATCAGCAGGCAATGATTGGACTGAAGCCGTTGCTGTTGGTGTGCTTAAGTCATCTTGATTGACCGTTGGAACTGATTGACACCCAATTGTGAAACCCATGAACAAAAACAAAAAAATACTTTTTATGATCATAATAAATTGTCGCCAGTCAAAAAATTATTGTAATAGCTGTCATTATCTTGACGTTAATTTTATGTTAGCAGTGTTCGAATGGATTGAAAGCAAGGTAACAAAGGTAAGTCGCATGATAGACCGATAAAATTCGTTCTTATCCAAAATGAGACAAATTTCACATTATTGTGCAGCAACAGCTAGGCTTTACGGTACTGATAGCGACTTGAATAGATGTATTTATGCAGAACGCAAATTTCCCGGCCGGTACGGTATTGAGGATTCGCTGTAGTACTTATTGGCACTACGGAATTGCAGACGGGTATGGCCATGTGATTCATAATTCGAAAAAATGGCGGCGGATAGAGCGAGAAACTGAGCCTGAATTCTCAGAAGGCCGACGCATAGAGGTGAGTGACATTATTGGATCAAACCCACGAGCAGCAGTACGTTATGCGACCTCAAAACTCGGGCGGACCTATAATTTATTTAACCGGAACTGTGAGCAGTTTGTTCGTGAAGCCCATGGTTTGCCCATTGAATGTACACAGTTTCAGCGATTGGTTGTTGCGGCAGCTGGTGGGTACATGACCGTTAGTGCCCCCTCTACATTAATAAAGATGGCAGGGGTGGGGCTATTTATTGGTGCCGTTCTCACATCATCAGAAAAACAACCTTACCAAAATGCGGTTAAAGGTGCGAAACTAGCTGTTGGGGCTAGCCTTATTTTACCGACATTGCTACGTCGCATTTTGTAGTGTGCGCTAACCGGTTATCAATCACCTGTAACGTTGACAGGTGAGGATTATTCCTATGAGGCATCTGCAACAAATTTCAATTTGTTAGATCTTGCCCACAGAAATTTTTATGGTTAGGCCGTATGTTAACAAAAGGTGACTGAGTAAATACACTAATGCGCGAGAACTTCTGTGACGATTTTAATTGAACGCCATCATGACAGAGCACATGATGACATTACTATGCTAAGCGAGAAAATTGCAGGTCAGCTTGAACAGGAGTATGGCCTTACTTGGTCCTGGCAAGACGATAAAATGCACATCAAACACTCGGCAGCGAAAGGCTACTTACATGCCGAAGAAGGTAAAATAACCATTCAGCTTCAACTTGTCGGTTTTGCTGCGGCTTTTTTTGGCCCAACAATAGAAAGCCATATTACTGAACAGCTTGATAGGCATTTGTTGGCGAGCTGATTTACAATATCTCCTTAAATTTTTCCAAAGAGCTCATTCCGAGCTCTTTTTTTATCTCTATGATTCTTCTTGCTTTCCTTCTATCTCTCTGTGATCAGCGTCAAAAACATTATCTCCACAACGATAAAGTGTTGTTTTAGGGAGAACATTCTAATCGAATTTCGTAAATTACATACAAGCAGTCAGGCAATACCCACTGGCTGGCACTATCGCAAAAGTATGGAGGGGAAACTGATGGGCATTTTTAAACAGACTGCGGAAGAATCAAACAAAGAGCAGATTCGTGACGCAATGGTATACAACATTTGGTTAGCAGGCCTTGGTGCTTATGCTAAGAGCGCTGAAGAAGTTAATCAGATTTCTGACAAGGGCAAGAGCCTTTTTGACGAGCTGATTGAACGTGGTCGCGCGGTTGAATCAAAAACCAAAGAGCGAGTTCACACTGCACGTAGTCAGACTTCTGTCGCGATTGAAGAACGCATGCATAACATGGTTCAGAAATTCATTGGCTTAGATAATGAACGCCTCGACCGTGTTGATGACAAGATTGATCAGCTTACAGCCAATATCGAAGCGCTAGTTGAGCGTCATCAGGCACAAGCTGAGAAAAAACCGGCACCACGTAAGCGTACAGCCGCGAAGGTAGCTGATAAAGCAGCGCCTGTAGCCAAGAAACCGAGTGTTGCACGTCGTAAAACCGTGAAAGCTGCTCAGCCTGTTCCTGCCGCTGCTAAACCAGAGGTAGAGAAGAAAGAGGCTGATGCGCCGGTAAAGCCACAGACCGTAGCAGCAACTAAAGCTGTTACGGAACCTAAGGCAAAAGCTGAAGACCAGGTGGCTCAAAACGTCAGCAAGCCAGCTGAAAGTACAAAACCTGAAGTGGTATAAGCATACGAGCGTGCTTAAAGCAAGATAACGCAAGAGGATATTATTATGAGCAGCAATACAGTAGTGAAAGCGGCAAAAAATGTCGTAGAAAGTGGTGAAGGCATTGCACGTAACGTTTGGTTAGCAGGCCTTGGTATTTACAGCCGTAGCTTGGAAGAAGCTCAGCAGCTGAATGAGAAATCAAATACGATGTTTGATGAGCTTGTTGAGCGCGGTAAAGAAGTTGAAATCCAAGCGAAAGAATGTATTGGTAAAAACACGGAAAAAGCAACAGAAGAAGTAGAAGCAGGTATGAATGATCTGTTCTATCGTCTGAGTGGCGTTGACCGTGAGAAGCTTGAGCGTATGGACGAGAAAATCGACAAACTGACTCAAGCCGTTGAGAAGTTGGCAGAAGCAGAGTAACTGCCAATACGGGGCTACGTTTATGCCAGCCAGACAATAAGTAGCCCCGGGCTGAGCAACCGTTCCCAGTCTGCAGGTTGTGAAGCCTTTAGGTTGCGCGTGGGCCATGCACGCGCACCTTTTTTACTATTTTTACTGCCTTCATTGGCAGAGTTTTTTTACATCCTATAAAAATATTTTTTTTACCTTAAATAACAGAATAATGGGCATTTCTTTTAGAAAAGAATCATTTTTTTGCTGCCAGATATTGACCAAACCCCTTGTTTAATTCTAACTTTGTAAATGAATTGTGAAGAAAGGTGGGAAGTATGGAGAGTTGGCGTAATAGGGCATTTAACAAGGTTTTATTCCGAATTATGCGGCAACGCCTTGCAAACTGTGAATCAACAGAAGGGATGAGAGATATTATTTCATCTGTTGATAGCTATGGCCCATTTATTGCTGCGCCAAAGGGAATGGAAATCACGCCGACTCGTTTCTCAGACGTTTCTTGTGATTGGGTAGATATGCCCAATAGTAGTGGTAACAAAATCATCCTCTATTTTCATGGTGGGGGTTTTTGCTTTAACAGTCCCAAAATACATAGTGCGTTCTTAGCCCGTCTTGCCAATTACACCAAGTCTCGGGGGTTGATGGTTAATTATCGCTTGGCGCCAGAGAACCCTTATCCTGCGGCTCCTGATGACTGCTTTGCCGTTTATCGAGGATTATTGGTTAAGGGATACCATCCTCACCAGATATTCTTTGCTGGGGATTCGGCGGGTGGTAACCTGGTACTGACAACCATGTTACGGATCCGCGAAGCTAAGTTGCCACAGCCTGCTGGTGGTATTTTGATGTCGCCCGTATCGGATATGGCCGTGACTGGCGAATCAGCCTTCAAAAAATGTAAAGATGATCCTTTCTTTGATTTGAGTACCTTGCTCTTAATGCGTAACAATTACATTGGGATGCAAAACCCTTGTGATCCCGATATATCGCCATATTACGCCGATCATTATGATCTCCCACCGACCTTTATCACTTGTGGCACTGAAGAGTTGCTAATGGATGATGCGATTCATCTTGCTGAGCGAATGGGTGAGGCCGGTAACGATGTGACAATAAATGTCGTGAAAGGGGTACCGCATGTTTATCCGTTGTTTTATCAACTGAGTGAAGCAAGGGAGGCAATGAAGCTGATGGCGGGGTTTATCCAAGAGAAATTTAAAGAGGCTGGTGAGTCGATAGATAAGAAGGTCGGTTAGCATGCGCATTGACGTTAAATAGGCGGATTTATAGGGGAACCTGTTTAAGCTGCTTAGTTGTTAGATAAAGCTAGCTGTTGGATACCGAGCCCATTTTTCAGGGCTCGATGTAAACTAAGGTGCTGTTTGTTGCTATAGGTTCAACTGAGCTATAGCTTTAATTGAAGACACGTTTTATACCAACTTACATAAATACTTGATCAACTACTTATCCAGATTGGTATTAGTTGGTCAGTGTAGAGAGCTTTTGCTTTTGATAGTGCATTGCTGACTCTGACACTTTCCCGCTATTGCCACTTTGAAGCCACTTCTTAACCCTTCCGGCATCGCCAATCGGTGTTAGCTTGCCATAAGCATCCAGAGTTACGATAAGCAGCTCTTTGCCTTCCACGTGCGTGATCATTGCCAAGCAGTGGCCTGCAATATCTAAATACCCGGTTTTGCTTAACGCGACATCCCACTTCTGGCCTCTGACTAACGCATTTGTGTTGGTATAACCCAATTTGTACCGAGGCTTTTTGAAATACGCGGTATGTACCGGAGTTGTGCTGTATTTTTTTATTTTGGGGTACTTATAAGCGGCTTTGATCATCTTGGTAATGTCAGCAGCCGTTGAAACATTGCCAGGATTTAAGCCGGAGCTATCGACAAAGACTGTATCAGTCATGCCCAATGCCTTGGCCTTGGTGTTCATTGCTTTGATAAAAGTATCGTAACCCCCTGGGTATTGCCGCGCTAAAGCCGCTGTAGCGAGGTTTTCAGAAGACATCAGGGCAATATGCAAGGCAGTGCCTCGGTTAAGGGTTGAGTCCATTCTGATGCGCGAATAGCCGTTATATATTCTTTCCTTATCTATTTTCTTAAATGATATTGCCTCATCCAACGGGAGTTTGGCATCTAACACAACCATCGCCATCATTACTTTGGTTAATGAGGCAATGGGCATCACTATTTCGGTATTTTTTTGAAATAACGTCTTGTTGGTTTTCAAGTCAGTAACGAAAGTACTGACTGACGCGGTCTGAATGTTATTAGGGTCCAGTTTGCTGGCGTGGGAGGTAGATATGAATAAGGCCAGACTGAAAGTCATTAGTAGATTGAGATGGCGAAACAAAACCACTCCTTGTTTGTCGTAACGGATTTTTACAATTACTAACAAGGGTAGCTTGGTGCAAGTCGGTGGTAAAGTGAGTTCTTTGTTAATTATCCAGATGGCTAATAATTTTCATCTTTCCTATCTCTATCCTCCCACCATTGATACATACAAATGACGAAGCCTAAGGCACCTAAACTTATCATTAGTTGGAGCGCCATTTCGTTGAGCAGATTTGGCTCAAAGGAGGATGCCATGATGGCGGTTGTTGCAAAGGCATAAGCCAAGTATCCCCAAGAACTACCGCGATAGAACTGCAATATTTCTAGGATGATAAACAAGGTTGAGGAAACGAGGTAGAAACGGAGAAATTTGCCCATGAGATCGGTATAAAACTCACCGGCAAATCTCACCATTAGCCAGTGGAAGCACGTGTAGAATACCACAATACAGATTGTTGATTCTGATAGGCTTTTAACTAATTTAACGTTCATCCACATTTACCCACAACTAATGTCTCATAGCACAATGACATACTGTACCGTAGGTTCATATTTCAAAATGTAATAGTGTATTTGCAGTTAAGTAAAAGCGCCCGAAGTGTTAAATTTGAATGGCTTTTTAAAATATTTGGCGGGGAAAACATAAACACCCCATAGGTAACGGGGTGTTTAAATTAAGTGTTCAGTGTTGCCCTGACGTGTTAGGTCACCAACTCTTCTACCAAATCTTTGTGGGTAAAGAATGGAGACTTCGCGTTATCAGTCAGGTAGGGCTCTACCAAAGAGATCAACCGCAGTACACCTGAGCGAGCGAGTTCACTTTCAGTGTAATGATCATCAAGCAGCGTTTGGTAGTTGAGCCAGTTCAAGCTAACGAGCAATAAGTTGTCCGCTAGTAACGGCAGGCTTTGTTCATCGCATTTTAGCTTACCCAACTCTACGAGGTGCTTGAGCATGTCATTGCATAGATGACGTAGCTTAAGGAGTAGGGTTCTTATTTTACGCTTAATTTGCGGGTTTTGGCCGTTTAAACTGTCCAAGTTTCTGAACAAAAAGCGATAATGGGTAAATAATGCCATTACCGTATGCATGAAGGGCCAGTAATCATCAAAGTCTTTGACCTGACTTGCATACTCATTGCTAACGGTTGTTAATGAGTTTTGTAACTCATTGACAAGTGTAGCAATAATTTCATCTTTGCCACGAAAATGGTAATAGAGGTTTCCTGGGCTGATCCCCATTTCGGTAGCGATGATTAACGTACTGACTTGGCTAACACCATCACGATTAAACAGCTCAAGACTAACTGACAAAATCCGATCTTTGGTTTTCATCATTTTTTCCTTGTTATTCGAGCTTCACATCCGGCAACCCCATCAATAACATAATTTGGGATTGCCGAAGGTGACGGGATGAACGTTATTGCTCTTCACCAATTAGTTGGGGTAGTACTTCGCGCAGGAAGTCATACTCAGCTTGCATCTGTTCTTTCATGTCACTGCAAATGAAAGAAACTAGCGTACTGCCAACAAGAGGAATAGCCGACTTCACATCCATAGTGACATGGTTTGATGTCGCGATACCTGGACGAGTTGCTGGCTCACTGAACACCATCTGACCTGATATCGTCGCTGGAACACCCAAGATCTCAATCTGAAGTTTACAGATCAGCTGCTCATTTTCTTGCCAGTGCCATGACTCGGTCTGCTTGATAGTATTAAAGTTACCTAATAAGCTTTTCAGTACGGCTGGCACATTGGCTGGCATCTCACGCTGGGTTTCAGCACGGAAGCCATCTGCAGTCTCTTCTAGTGCAGTAACTCGAACGTTCTTGCCACCTAGTTTTTGGTATTTTTCAACGATCATTTCTTCTTCGCTGAAATAACGCAGTAAGGTATCAAGATCTTCTTTGTAGTCATGTATTGCTGAAACTTGCATTGCTCTCATCCTTACATGTGTATTTCGCGCATGATGCTATTAATGGCTACTACATCTGCTGAAGGTTGTTTAGGCTCCGCATTTTCTCCGTCATGCTTTCCATGTTCTGGGTTATAGCCTGTTGCCATAAGTAACTCACCCAGTTTTGGATAAACACCGTGAATGAAGGCGCCTAACAGACCAAGCTTGGTCGCAATACGTTTTGGTTTTTCGATAATCGCTTTGATGATCAAATCTGCCGCTTCTTCAGGAGTAAGTAGTGGAATACCCCCTTCAGCTTCACGGTAGTGATCAGAAATCATGCGAGTCTCAACCAGCGGCATATTGATTGTTGTGAAGTCGATACCTTGGCCACCTAGCTCTGTACTTGCGGTACGTGTAAAGGTATCCAAAGCCGCTTTCGATGCTGCATAGGCCGAGAACAATGGCTGATTGGTCAACACCGCAATGGAAGAGATGTTGATGATATGGCCTTCACCCGCTTCGATCATCTCTGGCAGGTTGCCCAGAATCATACGAAGTGAACCGAAGTAGTTGATCTGCATAGTACGTTCGTAATCGTGCAGACGGTCAGTTGCTTTCTCTACTGAACGGCGAATTGAACGGCCAGCGTTGTTGATTAGAATATCAACCTTACCGTGATCATGCTTGATTTGCTTAATCACTTCTTGCGATGGCTCATCCTGGCTCAGGTCACACTGGTAAATGGAGGCATGGCCACCTAGACGTTCGATCTCATTACGAGTTTGCTGTAGACGGTCAAGGTCGCGGGCAATCAGTACTAGGCGAGCTTTAGTTTTCGCAAGTTTAATGGCGGTGGTGTAGCCAATACCTGAAGACGCACCGGTAATAACGACAACCTTGTCATTCACACAACCTTGCAGTGTTTTTTCAACGTGCAGGTCAGGATCGAGGTTACGTTCCCAGAAGTCCCAAATTTTGTCAGCATAATCTGCAAGGCGAGGGCAGCAAATATTACTGTCAGATAATGCATTTAGCGTATTGCTGCAATCAAACTGCGTTGGGTAATTGAAGTAACCCAAGGCGTCTTGCGGCATATCCATCTCTTTACTGATGGCATCGATAAAACGCTTAAGTGCTGGTACTTGACCAAGCTGAGACCAGAAATGTGAAGGGATCATACGGAAAACGCGCATATCCAATCGCATTGCCATACGTGGTGCATGGCCTGCTTCTGCAAACAGGTTGATCACTTCACCTGATCGGTATGGGTCAGGGTCAACGATATGGAAACATTGGTTATCCAGCTCGGGCTTATGAGAGATATGGTCGATAGCATCGGCGACGTAATCCACCGGTACTAAGTTTAGGCGACCACCTTCAAGGCCAATAAGCGGTGCCCACTCTGGAAGAGCGCGGCGTAGTTTCTGGATGATCTTAAAGAAATAGTAAGGACCATCGACGCGATCGGCTTCACCCGTCTTTGAATCACCGATAACAATACCCGGACGGTACGCACGCCAAGGAATAGTTGATGTTTCTTGTACCAATTTTTCCGCGTTGTGCTTGGTCGAGAAGTAAGCATGCTCGAGCCCAGTCGCTTCATTGAGCATATCTTCACGGAACCAGCCACGGTATTGGCCTGCAACAGCAATTGAGCTGAAGTAATGGAAACAACCTGCATTAATGCGCTCGGCAAAACGTAACGTATGTTCAGTGCCGTCAATATTGGCGCGCATCATATCTTCTTCGCTAGCCGTCAAATCATAGATGGCTGCTAGGTGGAAGAACTGATCAATTTTTCCTGTCAGGTTTTTCGTATCTTCAGCTGAGATAGCTAAATTTGGTTCAGTAATCGAGCCCTTGATACAGTGGAACTTGTTCTTAGGCAGATGATGTTTTTCTAACAGAGCTTCCAGTCTATCTTCAGAAATCTTGTCATAGGTGAGGATGTATATATCACCAGGTCGTTTAGCCAGACGTTGTAATAACTGAGAACCGATAAATCCAGTTGCGCCGGTAATGAAATAATTCATGACCACTCCTTACGCGGTATTCATTTTACATTCAATTGCAGAGTAATTTACTGGTCAGATGACCGAGTTCAGTGTGCATCTGGTGGCACAAATCATCAAAGAAAAACCTAAGAAAGTGTGGCCTAGATCAAGATTCCTAGGGGGAATTTTACGTTTTAGAGTAATTGCTCACGCTTTTCTGTTTTGGGTTTCATTTGTCACATCAGACCAGTGATAAATATCGTATATATGACACATGATAAATATTAATAAATATATATGGATGTAAGATTTGGTTGGCTTGACTTTATTGATTAGCCTATCTGTAAAAGAATGATATTCCAGCATGAATGGGTAGATAAAGCCGGCAAATTGGTGTTAGGTAGCGTCAATTGACGTGATTAGATGATTTTATGACTAATTGATGGCAAACTCGATCGCTGGTGAGTTTGTGCTGTTAAAAAGATGGCATTCCTGTGCGGGCTAATAACGTATCGACTCTCTTTTTGCTATCAAGCAGTGTGGCCTTTGTAAGAGGGATTTCTGGAAAGGGGGAAGGCTCCCCCCGAAAAGACATGAATTGCTTTTAAAGGCCTGGCAAAACAGGCGAATGACGATATCGTTGCGGGTGATAGGCCGCTTACTTACCACTCCATACTTGCTGACCACTGCGGCTGAAGTTATACCCCCCCAACTGATCGCCTTTACCTTGGATATTACTGTCGTTCAGGGCGTGTAACAGCTTTTGTTGCAGATCCCTGAAATAAATGTTTTTAGGGATCACCAGCTCGAATGCCTCTGTACAAAGAGGAATGAAACCGAGGCCGAACTCGCCGGCGGTACTTTGGCTCGCGCACCCAACATCGGCATCACCACGGGCAATATATGATGCAAGTTCACGCTCGCTATTACAGGTATCGACGTTGGTTAGCATGTCGATAGTAAAGGCATGCGTATGGAGCCATTCAGACAGCGCCCGCATACTCCCTGCGCCTTCTTGTCTCAAAGCCCAACGCCAACGTGAGGATATTAATTCTTGAGGCTGGATCGAGCGGTTATTGACGCAGTCAGCTATTTCCTGCGAGACGACCAATCCCTGTTGACGCTCAAAAGCGTGGATGAGCACCCAGTTACGATGGCCGCTATATTGCTGAAGTAACGCCGGATGACGGAAGGCTGCTTCCTCTGCATGCCCCCAATGAATAGCGCACATATCAACATGGCCTTTACTCAGCATGGCAAGGCCTTGGCGAGTACCGGTTGAGGTATAACCAATAAGCGCCGTACTCCCAAGTTTGTTTGCCATGTCACCTACAATCATTTGCAATAAAGGGTCATCGGAGCCAGCAATCAACAGCCGATCGTTCAATACGCCGTTATGGCAGGACTCCAGCAACCACTTATCTAGCAATGCTTTGGGAAATAACCACTTTCCAGTGACTTTGGTTGCAGGAAGAAGCCCATCGTTGGCAAGTGCGTAGACTTTCTTCTCATTTAAGTCGAGGTACTCAGCCACTTGCTTAGCATTCATAAACTCTGGATAAGCGTTGTCCATTACTTAATACCATCTTGCTGGTGGTCAGCCTGAAGATGATCGGTATCGCCTTTATGTGTTGGCTTATGTGAGTCTTTTATCGATTGGCTATCGTTCTCTCCCTTGATATCAAGAATGAGGTTATCCATACCGTTGTACACCTGGAAACGGTGTCCTTTTGCACGGGCAATCATAGTAATACCGAGTTTCTGAGCAAGATCATAACCCATCTGGGTGGCGCCTGAGCGGGAGAGCAATACTGGGATCCCCATCTGCGCGACTTTGATCACCATCTCGGAGGTCAGTCGGCCAGTGGTGTAGAAAATCTTATCATCGCCAGTTTCGCCTTTGAGCCACATTTCACCGGCCAGAGTATCGACCGCGTTGTGACGGCCGACATCTTCCACAAATGAGAGGATCTTTGTGTCTTTACATACCGCGCAACCATGGACTGCACCTGCGGCTTTATAGGTTTCGTTATGGTGGGTCAGAGCTTCAAGTAAGCCATACAGTTTAGACTGAGGAATTCGCGGCTGTGGGAGTTGGACACCTTCAAGCTTTTTCATCACATTGCCGAACATGGTGCCTTGGCCACAACCAGACGTGACGGTTTTCTTGCCAAGTTTTTTTTCGAGCCCGTCGGTATTCTCGCGGGTGATGACTGCGGCGGAGTTGGTTTCCCAATCGATGATTAGCGATTCAATAGCATCGATGTCTTCAATGAAGCCTTGGTTTTTCAGATAACCGAGTACTAACGCAGAAGGGCGTTCACCCAACGTCATCAGGGTGACAATTTCCACCCAGTTCAAATACACGGTCAGCGGGTGTTCACAGGCAATTTCTTTTTCCATCATCTCGCCATACTCGTCCATTACCTGGACGGTCATCGTCTGATTAACCGATGAATTTGTTTTAATTATTTTAGGCAATTGGCTCATCAATTTATCCTGCTGTTGATGTGAATGTGTTCATGTATACGCAACACAGTCTGAAGCGTCTACTTTTAAAACATAGATTAAGTCGTTGGCAGATGTGTAAGCAAACATCATTCCAATTTATTTGTATCGTAAAATTTCATTGCTTCGGGCGGTGGTTTTTAAAGTTGGTCTGATACTTGCTTTGTTGGGTGTTATAGACCTCACAGGTTAATTATATCCAACAAGCCATAACGATAAGCTAGGGAGCGAATGTGCCAGAACAGTATAAGAATGAGTCTTTGTGGCCTATAGCGTTTCGCTTGGTGTCGCAAGAGAAGCAAGTCGGGCGTTGGACAACACTTTCATGGTCCATTGAAGACGTTTGCCTCTACGACGAAGAAGGCAAAGAAACGTTGGCGAGTGAGCAAGGTGGATACCTGATGCCATTGGAGCTGCATCGTCACGAACGCTCAGATTATCGTTTTAATCTTAGTTCCCGTGAGCCGCACCTATTTATTGTTTGTGAAGAAGACAATGAACAGCTTTCGCCTTTACTAATAACTGCTGCTCAAGGCTTGGCAAGTGGATATATGGATGGTGACTACCAAGTCCTTCATATCAAAGCACCCTTGCAAATTCAGGCGTGGATGGAGGCCTTTATTGGTCGGCATGGTGAACTCATAGAGCAGCGTCGTAAACGTTGTAAGAACAAAGAGCAAAAAGGGCGTTCAAGTGGCAACTAATTTCTTCCAGCGTTGGTCTCAGCGCAAATTACACACCAGGGATGAAGGTGATGTTCAATTAAATCAGAACGCTACGGCTAAATCATCTGTTATGGACACTATTGTTGATGATGTTGGCACTGACACTCAACCCGTTCAAGAGGTTGAAATTGATCCGTCATTGAATACGCAAGCCAATGATGAACAAGCTCTAGCGATTACGGAAACAATAGAACATCAAACAACGCAATCAGATTTACATTTCCCAGATCTAACTCTGGCTGATGCTGCAAAGGTGACTTTTGATTCTGGTGTGTCGACCTTTATGAAGGAAGGTGTTGAAAAGTCAGTAAAAAAAGCGGCACTGCGTAAACTTTTTCACTCTGATGAGTTCAACTATGTCAGTGACATGGATGATCATACCGAAGACTTTTCTAATATCCCTGTGCTTGATACCAAAGTGACTCAGCAGCTTCGTCAGTGGGTAAATCAGGTCGCAGAGACAGCAGAAGATATGATTAAAGCGACTGATTCTGACCATTCACTCGCAGCTGTTGATGGCGTTCAAGCTAAGGATGGGGCACTAGAAGAAGAGGCAACGACTGTTGATGATCTTCAAAAGGTGAGCGATCAAGAGAATGTTGAAATGGATATTGCGTTTGCGATCCCGACTGAACTAGAGACTGAAACAGAATCAGACACGATTTCTAATAGCAAGTTACTCCATAGCGATAAGAACGATTTGCTAAAGGGTTAAGGGTCTTTCGAACTGGGACAAAAAGGGATTAATACCCTTAATAAAGATCGGGACATTTTGGCGCAATAGTCGTCATGGGGTGGGACAAATTGTCGCCTTCTGGTTTGGTCAATCTGTCCTTAAGAGATTTTGGCTCCCTATAAGTCATTTTATTCCGTAAAAAGTTGGATCGGTTATTGCTCTAGTAATGAGTATGAAGCGAAGTGTTCGGAAAATTCTCTTCTAAACAAAGCGTTTCAATCGACACTGACTAACGGTGACGAGTAGACAGGAATAATAATGTTAAATAGTACACTTGAAGCACTTTCTGCGTTCGATGAGCAAAATGGTAAAGCAAGGTTAGCGGCGGTAAATGGTACCGTTGAGCTTTCTAACCTTATTCCACCAACGGTTTCTTATGAAAGCCGCGGGAATGTTTTGCTGGTGGGTGCAGAAAACGTTATCACAACGCTTGAAGCACAGTTTACTTCGCTGAATTCGGTAACCCTACTTGCCACAGCGAAAGCGCAATCATCAGAGAATGCCAAAAACAGTGTTAAGCGTAACAACCTTTATTATGCGAGTAAGGCAACCCTGAAAGGTTACCTAGGCGCATTTGAAGTGTCTTGTGATGTTGAGAATATGCTGACAGCAGTAAATCTGGCAAAAGTGGCGATTGGTCATGATTGCTTTGATTTAGTTGTTGATATGACGGAAAACGGTTTATCAGACGTTGAAATTTCAGCTCCAGGTTATTACGCGGTTGGAGCAGGAAAAACGAAACTGGCCAATGTGATTGAAGATCTTCCTGCGATGATTGGTACATTTGATAAACCAAAATATTTTCGTTTGGATCCTGAACTCTGTGCGCACTCTTCACGGGGTGTAACAGGGTGTGAGCGATGTGTTGATGCTTGTCCTGCTGGTGCACTGTCAAGCACGGGTGATCATATAGAAATTAATCCATACCTTTGCCAAGGTGTGGGAACCTGTGCGACTGCGTGTCCAACAGAAGCTATTTCATATGCACTCCCTGATCCTACTAATACGCAAAACTTTGTTCATCGGCTAATCACCAACTATCGAAAAGCGGGAGGAGAAACACCTACGCTACTTTTCTATGGTAATCGCGATGAAGCCACGGTGAACGAGATCCTTTCTGATCTCCCCGAGTCAGTTATTCCCGTTGCATTGGAAGAATTGGCCACTGTTGGTATTGATACTTGGTTTAGTGCACTGGCATACGGCGCGCATCAAGTGCTTTTAGCGACGAATACCTCTTATATTCCTGACACTATCGATCGTGTACTTCGTGATGAATTAGCGACTGCTCAGTCTTTCTTGGCTGAAATGGGTTATGACATTGAACGTATTGCTTTGTTTGATTTTGCTGAGGCGAAGAACTTCACGGGTTTTGATTCTGCATTATTGAATATTGCTGACCCTGTTGAAGGGACAAAACGTGAAAAGTTATTTGCTGTTCTTGATGAGCTTTACGCACTAGCTCCAGTTAAACCTGAACGTTCAGCTGTTGCGGAAAATGCCCCTTATGGTTCGGTAGATTGTCGAGCAGAAGATTGCACCTTGTGTATGGGATGTGTGTCTGTGTGTCCAACTAGGGCATTGCATGCCATTGGTGAACGTCCAGGCCTTTTATTTATTGAACAAGATTGTGTGCAATGTGGCATGTGTGAAAAAGCGTGTCCTGAAAAAGTGATCTCTCTTAATCCGGGAGTGACTTGGAATGCGCAAACTCGTCAAGAAGCACGTGTTGTTCATGAAGAAGAAGCAGCGTGTTGTACCAGTTGCGGTAAAGCTTTTGCACCGGCTTCTATGGTGAAAATGTTGACTGAAAAGTTACAAAACCATTCTCAGTTTCAGGGAGAGGCTATTCGACGCCTGAATATGTGCGAAGACTGTCGTGTTCGCGATATTTTCTCGACGATCGTCGATGATCCTGAAAGTCAGCTAAAGGTGTAGGAATAGCAAATGGAATCAGTACTTCAAACCGCTAAAGAAGAAAGTGTACTGCGTGTAGAAATTTATGGCCTGTTGGCACATTTGTTTCGTAAGGGGCCAGATCAAACTGTTTTAGATTGGCTTTCTTCACTGGATGTTGAAGCGAATCAAAATGTGTCCAATACCATGGCAGCCTCTTGGCCTGTTTTGAAACTTGCCGCTCAAACAACATCGGTTTTGGCTGTTGAAGAAGAGTATCAAGATTTGTTCATCGGGATCGGACGCGGAGAAATTGTTCCTTTTGGTTCATGGTATTTGACCGGTTCATTAATGGAAATGCCGCTTGCACATCTTCGCCGTGATCTCATGCAGTTGGGTTTTCAACGTGACGAGAGTGTAAAAGAGCCGGAAGACCACATTGCCGCCTTACTTGAAGTAATGGCGATGCTGGTGGAAGGCGGAGATAGACATCTCCAGCAAGTTTTCTTCAATCGCCATATCGCAACGTGGTTCGAACAACTTTGTAATGACTTAAAAAAGGCGAACAGTGCTGTGTTTTATAGTGCAGTTGCTGAACTGGCTTTGCAGTTCCTGTTAGTCGAAAAAACACGATTGATAGAGGTGAACTAGACTTTACCTAATTTTTGATTTTGTGACGACGTAACCGCTACCTAGCTACTAAATGAGGGTGCTCAGGATGTAGCTGAGGAAACAATTGAAAAGTCGTTATTTATTTTACGAAAAACTTAGCAGAAAAATTGATTTCCGAAGCGAGTGACTCGGATTCGGAAACACGATAAAGGAGCAAGCTTTTATGAGTGAGCAAAACAAAGCTAGCAAAGATGAAGCTATTCATAATGAAACTAGCCAAAGCCGTCGCCAATTACTGAAAAATATTGGTTTGAGTGTGGCTGTTGGTGCTGTTGCTGCCGGGGCGACAACTGCCGTCCAGGCAAAGGTAGAGCAGTCTGAAGGCAATACCAAAAATCACGATGACAATAAAACTGGCTATCGCGAAACCCAGCACGTTCGCGATTACTACGAAACCTTGTAAGGCGGAGCCATAAATGAAACTGACAAAACGTTCCGACAACGTAAGCAAGGACGAAAACCAGCTAGGTATTTCGCGTCGTTCCTTTATTCGAAACTCATCACTGGCGGCAGCTGGTGGCATGGCCGGTGCTGGTTTGTTTGCACCGGGTATGATGAAAAAAGCCGAAGCTAAAGAGGTTGACCCTAAAGCACCGGCAGAAGTGAAACGTACTATTTGTTCTCACTGTTCAGTAGGCTGTGGTATCTACGCTGAAGTTCAGGAAGGTGTATGGACAGGTCAAGAGCCGGCTTTCGATCACCCATTTAATGCGGGTGGCCATTGTGCGAAAGGTGCAGCTTTGCGTGAGCACGGTCATGGTGAGCGCCGTATCAAATACCCGATGAAGTTGGTCGACGGAAAGTGGAAAAAACTGAGCTGGGAGCAAGCACTGGATGAAGTGAGCCAGCAGGTGAAGAAGATCCGCGAAGAATCAGGCCCTGATTCAGTTTACTGGCTAGGTTCTGCAAAGCATAACAATGAACAGGCTTATCTGTTCCGTAAAATGGTCTCTCTATGGGGCTCTAACAATGTCGACCACCAGGCGCGTATTTGTCACTCAACAACGGTTGCCGGTGTAGCAAACACTTGGGGTTACGGGGCGATGACGAACTCGCTCAATGACATGCACAACTGTAAGTCAATTCTGTTCATTGGTTCTAACCCAGCAGAAGCGCACCCAGTCGCCATGCAGCACATCTTGATCGCTAAAGAGCGAAACAGCTGCAAGATTGTGGTTGCCGATCCGCGTCGTACTCGTACAGCGGCAAAATCTGATCACTATGTTTCTCTTCGCCCAGGCTCAGACGTTGCCTTCATTTGGGGTGTGCTTTACCACATCTTCAAAAACGGTTGGGAAGATAAAGAGTTTATCCGCCAACGTGTTTGGGGGATGGATGAAGTGCAAGCTGAAGTGGCCAAGTGGACGCCAGCTGAAGTGGAACGCGTGAGTGGTGTACCAGAAGCGGATGTTTATCAAACGGCGAAGATGTTGTCTGAAAATCGTCCGGGCTGTGTCGTTTGGTGTATGGGTGGTACTCAGCATACGACAGGTAATAACAACACCCGTGCTTACTGTATCCTTGAGCTAGCGCTTGGCAATATGGGTAAATCTGGCGGCGGTGCCAACATTTTCCGTGGCCACGATAACGTACAGGGTGCGACTGACTTTGGCGTACTGTCTGATAATCTACCGGGTTACTACGGCCTGTCTGAAGGCGCCTGGAAACACTGGGCAAAAGTGTGGGATGTGGATTATGAATGGCTAAAAGGCCGATTCGACCAGAATGAATACAGTGGCAAAAAGCCAATGAACAATGCGGGTATTCCTGTTTCGCGCTGGATTGATGGTGTACTCGAAGACAAAGCTAATATCGAGCAAAACGATAACATCCGAGCCATGTTCTACTGGGGTCATGCGGTAAACTCCCAGACCCGTGGTCCCGAAATGCGCAAGGCGATGGAAAAGCTGGATATGATGGTGATTGTTGACCCGTATCCAGGCGTGGCAGCGGTAATGAACAACCGTAAGGACAATGTCTACCTGCTACCGGCAACCACTCAGTTTGAAACAACAGGTTCGGTAACCGCGACAAACCGTTCTGTTCAGTGGCGTGATCAGGTGATTGAGCCGTTGTTCGAATCTAAACCTGACCATGAAATTATGTACCTGCTTTCTCAGAAATTGGGTCTATCTGAGCAGTTGTTTAAAAACATTCGTGTTGAAAACAATGAGCCCGTGATTGAAGACATTACCCGCGAATATAACAAGGGTATGTGGACAATCGGTTACACCGGCCAGAGCCCTGAACGTTTGAAAGAGCACCAGCAAAACTGGCATACCTTCCACAAGACTTCGCTTGAAGCTGAAGGTGGCCCAGCAAACGGTGAAACTTACGGTTTGCCTTGGCCTTGCTGGGGTACGGCAGAAATGAAACATCCAGGTACCCATATCCTGTATGACACATCTAAAACAGTTGCCCAAGGTGGCGGTAACTTCCGTGCACGTTTCGGTGTAGAGCGTAATGGTGACAGTCTACTGGCTGACGACAGCTTTTCACTAGGCTGTGAACTGGAAGATGGTTACCCAGAGTTTACCGATAAGATGCTTAAGCAGCTTGGTTGGTGGGATGATCTTACCGCGGAAGAAAAAGCACAAGCCGAAGGTAAAAACTGGAAAACTGACCTTTCTGGTGGTATCCAACGCGTCGCGATTAAGCATGGTTGTATTCCGTTTGGTAATGCTAAAGCCCGCGCCGTGGTATGGACTTTCCCTGATGCCGTTCCTCTGCACCGTGAACCGCTGTATACGCCTCGCCGTGATTTGGTCACTGACTATCCAACATGGGATGACAGCGAAGCGATGTTCCGCCTGCCAACACTGTACAAGTCGATTCAAGACAAAGACATGTCTGGCGAATACCCAATTGTACTGACCTCGGGTCGATTGGTTGAGTATGAGGGGGGCGGTGATGAAACCCGTTCTAATCCTTGGCTGGCAGAATTGCAGCAAGAGATGTTTGTTGAGGTTAACCCGAAGGATGCCAATGACATTGGCTTCAGAGACGGTGATATGGTGTGGGTAGAGGGTGCTGAAAAGGGCCGCATCCACGTTAAAGCGATGGTAACGCCGCGTGTGAAGCCGGGACTGGCATTTATTCCGTTCCACTTCGGCGGTAAGTTCCAGGGTGAAGACCTTCGCGACCGTTATCCTGATGGCAGTGCACCATTTGTTTCTGGTGAAGCAGCGAATACGGCTACGACTTATGGCTATGACCCTGTAACTCAGATGCAAGAAACCAAAGTCACCCTCTGTAAAATCTCTAAAGCGTAAGGAGTCATTCTGATGGCACGTATGAAATTTCTTTGTGACTCTAAACGTTGTATCGAGTGCAATGGTTGTGTGACAGCTTGTAAAAACGCAAATGATGATGCGCTTGAGTGGGGTATTCAGCGCCGTCGCGTTGTTACCCTCAACGATGGCCTGCCGAATGAGAATTCTATCTCGGTCGCCTGCATGCACTGTAGCGATGCACCTTGTATGGCGGTATGTCCTGCGGACTGTTTCGTACAGACCGAAGACGGCATTGTTTTGCATGATAAGGACCTGTGCATTGGCTGTGGTTACTGTTTGTTTGCCTGCCCGTTTGGTGCGCCGCAGTTCCCACAACAAACGGCCTTTGCCGAACGTGGCAAGATGGACAAATGTACCTTCTGTGCCGGTGGTCCGAATGTCGAGACTGGTTCGGTTGAAGAGAAGCAAAAGTACGGTGCTAACCGTATTGCTGAAGGTAAGCTACCTATGTGTGCTTCTTTGTGCTCGACCAAGGCTCTGTTGGCTGGTGATGCCGCGAAAATATCTGATGTTTACCGCGAGCGTGTTGTTGCTCGAGGTGCTAAAGAAGCAGGCTGGGCAAGTACTGATGACCTCGCTTATGATGCCTCTAAGATCCGTAAGGCTTAAGTCGAGTTAACGAATAAGTGGCAGTTATATCGCATGTTGTTTGAGATAGCGCAATCTGATTTGGCTGCCACTGAGTAAAGAGATTTGAACATAACTGTTGAATTAACAGTCGGGAGTAATATGACTAAGCGAATTCAACACTGGTTTTTCTTGCTGACCACTGCCGTGGTATTGATGTTTTCATTATCGGCGGCAGCAAGCAATGAATCCGGTGCTAACTCTGAATCTGAGCGCTTGGGCGAGTCTGTTGTTAGGCATGAAGTCATTGGTTTTGCCGGTGCTGACTATTGGCGAGCGGTTAAGGATGGCCAAGAAGGCTATACCACTTCCAAGTCACCTGAACATGGTGTGCTGATCAGTGTGCCAGGGCAGACCTGGTTCATAATGAAAGAAAAGTGGATGTCACCACTTGGTGCGCTGGCAATTTTTGGTAGTTTGGTTATGGTGGCGCTGGCGTATGTCGTTGTTGGTCCGCTTAAACTGAGTAAACCGAAGACAGGGCGCAAAATTAAACGCTGGAGCCGCTTTGATAGGGCGCTGCATTGGAGTTTGGCCTTCACTTTCTTGACGTTGGCATTCAGTGGTTTGACGCTGGTTTATGGTAAGTACTTTATTAAGCCTATCGTGCCGACGGAACTGTGGGGTTGGGTAGTCTATGCGGCCAAGCAATACCATAACTACATTGGTCCTTTGTTTGCAATATTCTTGATTGCTGTACTCGTAAAGTGGTGGCGTAAGAGTATTTTTAACAAGGTCGATATGCAGTGGTTCATGAAAATGGGCGGAATGGTCGGCAAGCACAAGGGCAGTCATCCATCAGCAGGGTTTTCGAATGCAGGTGAGAAAGTCATCTTTTGGATGTTGATTTTCTTTGGTGCTTTCATTGTTATGAGTGGCTTTGTTCTCGATTTTCCAATTTTTGATCAAACCCGTCGTGATATGGAATTGTCGCATCTTGTCCATATGCTATCGGCTCTGGTATTGATCTGTGGTTTTATCTTCCATATCTACATAGGTTTGTTTGGGATGGAAGCGGGCCTTGATGGCATGATTACCGGTGAAGTCGATGAAACTTGGGCTAAAGAGCACCACGATCTTTGGTTTGACGAAGTAAAGGACTTGCCAGAAAATCAGCCTGGTTATGACGCTAAAGTCGAAGCGGATAAGAAAGGTAACTCTGCACAAGATAATGTATAAATAATTGCATTTGAGACATGAAAACCGGTAGCCTAAGCTATCGGTTTTTTTATACCTACGATTTAACGTCTACGAATAGCACACGACAAACAATTTTTAATTTAATTAATGACTTAATAGTGTATGTCAGTATTATGGTGGCTAAAACGTAGTGGCGCTTTTCGATAAACAATGTGAGCTTTTCCTTCAAAGCATCGCCTAGTTGGGAGAACTCTATATTATGACTTTAACACCCTAACGCACTATAACTTTTTATTTGTTGTCTATAATTAGACTAATGTCGTAGACGTTTCACTTATAACCACATGAAAACAATGGTATAAAGCTTATAAGAGAACTGAAGAAAGGACACGGCTATGCTTTTCCCTTATCGAAATATTGTTGTACTAACCGGCGCGGGTATTTCTGCGGAATCAGGCATCCGTACTTTCCGTGACCAAGACGGGCTGTGGGAAAACCATCGTATTGAGGATGTGGCGACGCCTGAAGGGTATTACCGTGATCCTGCATTGGTACAGAACTTCTATAATTTGCGACGTCAGCAGCTAGAGAGCGGTACGGTGTTTCCAAATGATGCGCACCGTGCGCTGGCAAGGCTGGAGCAAGAACTCGATGGCAGGGTCACGATAGTGACGCAAAACATCGATAATTTACATGAAGCTGCTGGTAGCAAGAATATTATCCATATGCATGGGGAGTTGTTGAAAGCTCAGTGTAGTGAAACGGGACAATCGATTGACTGGAAAGGGGACATTTCCCTTGACGACCATTGTCATTGCTGTCAGATGCCAGCACCAATGCGACCAAACGTTGTATGGTTTGGTGAAATGCCGATTGGTATGGATCGAATCCACGATGCATTGCTAGAAGCTGATTTGTTTATTTCCATCGGTACATCTGGAGCTGTGTATCCAGCTGCAGGCTTTGTACATGAAGCGGCTATGCATGGTGCTCATACGATTGAATTGAACTTGGAACCAAGTGAGGTTGAAAGCGAGTTTGCCGAGAAACGCTATGGCCCAGCCTCGATGCTAGTCCCAAACTTTGTCGATGAGCTCCTTGGGTAAACAGCTGTCGGTATATGTATCTTTATTTATAACGCCCGCTTAGAAGTGGGCGTTACTTTGCCAGAGCCTGTGACAGTGTCACTTTTATGATGCTTGGGCAGGTATAGCCGAAGGCTTTGTGAAAAACTTCGCTTTGACGTGGTCGTATGCCCAGTTATAGATAATCGCGTAAACCAAAAAGAAGAGTACGATACCTATATCGAGAACAAGTACAGTCCAAAAATCCAACTGCAATACCCACATCAATACTGGGATAGTGACGAAAATAAGCCCGCCTTCAAACCCTAAGCCATGCAAAATACGCGTTTTTACCGTTCTGCTTAAGCGGTCTTCCCCGACGAACTTGTCGAACAATACGTTATATAGGTAGTTCCAAGCCATCGCAATGAGCGACATCACAACACTTAGTCCGCCGACAACGGCTGGATTATGTCTCGTAAACAAGGTCGCAGCACCCATCAAAATCACAAGGGCAAATACCTCAAACAACACTGTGTGCAAAATACGTTCTTTAATTGTCATCATTATAGTTCCGAGCTAATGGAAGTTGTTTTGTGCGTGCACTATATCTCTATTTGTGATTCAATCTAGTTAGTTATCATCACTTTTACTGATAGTATGTATAATCTCGACCAACTCCAGATGTTTGTTACAGCAGCAAAATTAGGCTCCTTTTCGGCCTGTGCAAGACAACTCGGCAAAGTACAATCAGCGGTAAGCCAAGGGATAGCCAACTTAGAAATCGACCTGAATGTCGAATTGTTTGATCGCTCCACTAGAAAGCCGACACTCACAGAACAAGGGCAGCATTTGCTCAGGTTTGCTGAAGCTACCTTGCAACAAAGCTTTGAATTACAAAGTGCAGCGAAGGCGCTAAGTGACTTTCAAGAAACTGAAGTTACCATCCTAATTGACGATAACTTGCTGATAGATAAGCTCAGCGCGATTGCTGATGAGTTTAGCCAGCGATTTCCATCGACAACCCTAAGTACCATGTTGGCAAGTAGCACTGATATCCCCAGCCTTTTGCTTCAAGGTAAAGGAGATATGGGTGTGATGCTGACTGATATGACATATTTTAAAGAACTGGATGTTCGTTACATTGGAAGCGTGCAATTTGTACCGGTAGCCTGTCCTGAACACCCATTAACTCACTTAGATAGCGTATCACCAGTAGATCTGATCCCGCATCGTCAGTTGATGGTTAGAGGGGAAAGTGGCAAGTCGATGTCTTATATGCCGCCTATATCTTCCAATCATTGGTGGACGAATGACCACCATGTGCTTATTCAATATGTTGAAAAAGGCTTGGGTTGGACGTATCTGCCGAGCCATGAAGCAAAGCAAAGGGTAGAGCTGGGTAAAATGAAAATACTGCCTGTGACGTTCGATCATAAGGAGTGGCAGGCACCGGTTGAATGTGTCGCTCCAAAGGGAAGAGCTGTCGGCCCCGCAGTGAAATGGCTGAATATCGCAATGAATAGCTTACTTGAGGATATTTAACTAAAGCTATCGCTCGGGCATACACCCAAGCGACATGGCAGCTTTAATCACGAGGGGCAGGGTTCTTTATCCATTCCATGGCCGCATCAGGTTGCTTGCTTCATCAGTACTTGCTGAATACTCAGTAGCTTGAGTTGGATGAAATTTAAGCGGACTTTGTTTGTCGAGAGGTATAAGAGGATAGGCGCTGAGATTAACGGCTGGGTGAAACCCGTCTGGTATAAAAAACTCGGGCTCAAGCCCGAGTTTTTGCTAAGTGTCGACGAGATTACTGACCCGCTTTTAGCTTCTGGTAGTACTCTTCGTAAAGGGTGTTGGCACCATTTACGCTGTCTTGCCATTCTCCGGCATCCATCACTTCTTGAGGTGGGTAGATGCTTGGATCGTTAACAAATTCTGCTGGAAGCTTGCCCTTAGCAGTCGCAACAGGTGTTGGGTAACCGATCTCTAGTGCAATTTTCGCTGCATTTTCTGGGCGAAGTAGGAAATCGATCATTTTGTGAGCGGCGTCGGTGTTCTTGGCGTTTGCCGGGATAGAGATGCTATCCATCCAGAAGATAGCGCCTTCTTTTGGCCATACGATATCAATTGGTGCACCTTCTTGCCGAGCCATGTACGCTGAACCGTTCCACAGCATACCGAGAGAGGTTTCACCCGCCATGTATGGGTTTGCAGGGTAGTCAGAGTTGAATACCAATACGTTTGGCATTAGCTTCTTAAGCTCTTCGTACGCGGCTTTAATTTCTTCAGGATTTTTGGTGTTCGCAGAATAGCCAAGTTTACGTAGGGCGATGTGAAAGAACTCACGAGCGTCATCCATCATCATCAATTGGCCTTCCCATTTAGGGTCCCAAAGATCAGCCCAGGTGCTGACTTCTTCTTTGTCCATCATATCAGTGTTTACACCGATACCGGTCGCACCCCAAATGTATGGGATAGAGTAGTCATTTTCTGGATCAAATGGCTTGTGCAGGAAGTTTGGATCGATTTCGTCAAAGTGGCTTAGCTTTGACTTGTCGATTTTTTGCAGCATATTTTCTTCACGCATTTTTGATACATAGTAGGTTGAAGGCACCACTAGATCGTAGCCGTCACCGTGGGTTTTCAGCTTTGCGTACATGGTTTCATTCGACTCATATGTCGAATAAATCACTTTAATGCCCGTTTCTTTCGTGAACTGTTCCAGAACTTCTGATGGGATATATTCAGACCAGTTATAGAAATAAAGCTCTTTGTCTGCTGCTGTTGCTATGTTCGAAAACATTGCCATTGCACAGACACCACCGGCCATTAAAGAAGACCATTTTTTCATTGTTATATGCTCCAAACTAAATGGGATTTTGAGAGTGTTCTCTAGCGAATGTACTAATTATGGATGAAAATCATCTCGGTGAAGTACTAACCGCTTCTCCTGCAAAGTGTCGTTATGTTCTGCCAAAAAGGAGAACGTCGGATATTTACCCTTGCATGTAGGGTAATAAGGTTTTTAAAAACGCATTGATAATACAGCGCTTTTAAGAGCATATTATAACAGGGAATGTAATGAGTACGATATGGAATATCAGGCCTTAATAACTGTCTGAACTATTAATAGCCAATGTATGTATGCTTTCGATATAAAAAAGGCAGCCAAAGGGCTGCCTCAAGTCAATTTAGTGACATTACTGACCGGCTTTTAGTTCCAGGAAGTAGTTCTCGTAACGGATGTTCATTTCACCAACCGAATCCTGCCACTCACCACGGTCTAGATCTTCTTGTGGAGGGAACAGAGTAGGGTTGTCTTTGTATTTCGCGTTTGAGGCTTCAACCGCGGTTAGGTAGCCAGTCTCTTCAGATATTTTGGCTGCCACATCAGGGCGCAACAAGAAATCAATCATCTTATGTGCAGCCTCAACGTTCTTCGCGTTTTTGGCAATCGCAAGGCTATCAACCCAGAAGATACCGCCTTCTTTTGGCCAAATCAGCTCAATCGGCAAACCTTCTTTTTGAGCAGCAGCAGCTGAGCCATTCCAAAGCATGCCCAAGCCTACTTCCCCCGCTAGGTATGGTGCAGCAGGGTTGTCTGAGTTGAACACCAATACGTTAGGCATTAGCTTTTTCAGCTCTTCGTGTGCTTCATCGATCTGCTTTGGATCGGTAGTGTTACCGGAGTAACCTAATTTACGCAGCGCAATGTGGAATACTTCGCGCGTGTCATCCATAAGCATGAGTTGGCCTTCAAACTCAGGATTCCAAAGGTCCGCCCAACTATCGAAATCGGCAGGGTCATACATGTCAGTGTTAACTGCCAAGCCTGTCATTGCGATAACATGTGGGATCGAGTAGTCGTTGTTTGGGTCAAAAGGCTTATCCAGATAATTCTTATCAAGCTCTTTGAAGTTGGTTAGCTTTGATTTATCGATTTTCTGTAACATGCCTTCATCACGCATTTTTGCAACGAAGTAAGTTGATGGCACAACCAGGTCGTAACCTTGTGGGTGAGCTTTTAACTTAGCGTACATAGTCTCGTTCGACTCGTAAGTCGAATAAATCACTTTAATACCAGTTTCTTTAGTGAACTGTTCACGTAGTTCCGTAGAAATGTACGGACCCCAGTTCATAAAGATTAATTCCTTGTCTGCGGCATTGGCAACGTGAGTAAACATTGCAGCAGCGCATGCAGTACCGGCTAGAAAAGCGGACCATTTTTTCATTAGATTATCATCTCCAAAACCCTTTTAGGGTGTTAATACAAAACAAGTGGCCCGAAGGCCACTTGCTCGTTCTTTGGCTAAAAGCCAAATTTAAAGCGGTGTAACAAGCCTTATTTGATTTTCTCTCGAGCCAGTAGCTGAGAGGTCACAACCAGAATCAAGGATACAATTAGCATAATTGTAGCCAATGCATTCACTTCTGGTGAGATCCCCACTTTTACCATGGAGTAAATCTTCAAAGGCAGAATTTCATAGCTTGGACCTGTCACGAATGAACTTACAATTACGTCATCCAAAGATAGGGTAAAGCTCAACAACCAGCCTGCGGCAACCGCAGGCTTGGCTAGCGGTAGGATTATTTGCTTCAGAATCACCCATTCGCTAGCGCCCAAATCACGGGCAGCTTCCAGCATTTTCACATCAAAGCCTTTTAATCGGCTGTATACCGTTACCACAACAAAGGGGAGGCAGAATGTAATGTGCGAAAGCAGTAAGGTTAGGAACCCCATCTCTGCGCCAACTAACAAGAACAGCGCCAGCAGCGAAATTGCCATAACGATGTCGGGTGACATCATGACGACAAAGAGCATACCGTTGACAAAATGTTTGCCACGGAACTGGTAACGGAAGAGGGCAACAGCCGTCAAACTACCAATAATCGCTGCAGCGGTTGCCGAGAACACGGCAATGTTCAGTGAGTGCCATGCTGCCTGCATCAAGCTGTCGTTGTTTACCAATTGGTGATACCACTTGGTCGTGAATCCACCCCATTTCATACCAAATTTGCTGGCATTGAATGAGTTCACAATCAGGATAATGATTGGTGTATATAGGAAGGCATACACCACAGTCATAAAACTGAATTTTAATGCGCGTCCCATTATTCAAGCTCCACTTTACGGTTTAGCAGCTTGCCTGCACGGTAATAAGCGTACAGCATCACTGCCATTGCGATGGTCAAGGCAATGCTGGTTGCAGCACCAAATGGCCAATCACGAGCGTTCAGTACCTGACTCTTAATCACGTTACCGATAAGCAGGTTCTTCGCGCCGCCAAGTAGGTCGGATACATAGAACATGCCAAGGGCAGGTAGCAGTACTAGTAGACAGCCAGCGATAATACCTGGCATTGTCAGTGGAAAAATCACTTTCACGAATGTCTGGAACTTGTTGGCACCCAAATCACGCGCAGCTTCAATGTAGTTGTAGTCCAACTTCTCAATAGCCGAGTACAGTGGGAGCACCATAAACGGTAGAAGAATATAGACTAGGCCAACCATTACCGCGTATTCGGTGTACATAATCCGAATTGGCTTGTCGATAATATCGAGGTACAGCAAGGCGTTGTTCAAAATACCGCGCGTACCAAGCATGATCTTAAGACCGTATGTACGGATCAGTGAATTGGTCCAGAACGGTACAATCACCAAAAACAGCATGAACGGACGCCACTTTTCAGGCATCTTTGCAATCGCATAGGCAAACGGGTAGCCAATCACCAAGCAGAGCAGGGTGGCCACCAGCGCCATGTAAAACGAATGCATCATGACTTTCGCATATAGCGGGTCAAACAACCGGATGTAGTTGTCTAACGTAAAGGTCATTTCAATCAGGTTTGCATCATCTCGGGTCAGAAAACTGGTTCCGATGATCATCAAGTTGGGTATAAAGACAAACAGCAATAGCCAACTAACAATGATAGTTATAATGATGTTTTGAAGATTAAGCTTCTTGTTCATCTGCCAGCACCACTTCCCAGCTTTCAACCCAAGTAACAGCAACTTTTTGATCCAGAGAGTGGTCTACATCAGGATCATCTTCGTTGAAGAATTCACTGACCATGACCGATGTACCCGTCTCCAGCTCAACGACTGAGTCAAGTGTCATACCTTTATAGGTACGCTCACGGATATAGCCAATAATACCTTGTGCCTCATCGCCATTATTGATCTCTTCCAGTCGGATATCTTCAGGGCGCAGCAACACTTTTACCTTGTCACCCGGACTTACAGGCAGTTTACAGTGGATCATTGAAGGGCGACCTTCAACGTTTGCCAATACACGGGTTTCGTCGAGACGCTCTTTTACCACAGCATCAAAGACGTTGATTTCACCAATAAAGCGAGCAACAAAGAGGTTCTCTGGCTCTTCGTAAATTTCGCGAGGGGAACCATCTTGTTCAATGTTACCAGAACGCATAACAATGATGCGGTCTGACATCGATAGGGCTTCTTCCTGATCGTGTGTGACGAAAATGAAAGTAATCCCCAATTTACGCTGCAGCTGTTTTAGCTCGATCTGCATCTGTTTGCGAAGTTTATAGTCCAACGCCGACAGAGATTCATCCAGTAACAATACTTTTGGCTTATTCACAACAGCACGAGCGATAGCTACACGCTGTTGCTGACCGCCAGAAAGTTGATGAGGTTTACGTGGGGCAAATTGTTCTAATTGCACCATGCGTAGCGCGTCCATAACGCGTGGCTCAATCTCACGTTCAGCCACTTTCTGCATTCGCAGGCCAAAGGCAACATTTTCAAATACCGTCATGTGCGGGAAAAGCGCATAACTTTGAAAGACAGTATTAACATTCCGCTGTTCGGCTGGAATACCTGTTACATCATTACCAGCAATAACAACTTGACCCGCATCAGCATTTTCAAAGCCTGCGATTAGTCGGAGTACTGTTGTTTTACCACAGCCAGAAGGGCCGAGAATGGTAAGGAATTCACCATCGTTCACATTCAAATCGAGACCAGTGATGATTTGCTTGCCATCGAAGCTTTTGCTCAGCCCTTTAAGCTGAATCACTGGTGCTTTAGTTGTTTCTGCAGCGTTCAATTCTACGAGATCTCCACCTAGGGGTTTCATAGGTAATCCCCCCAACTATTAGGTTGAATTTAGGGGGCGCATAATAGTCCCCTAAACGCGTAATTCAAAGCGTTTTTTTCCACTTTTTTAGACTATTTTCATACTCGTAAATCACTGTTTTATTACAGTCAATATATGAACTCTAAGCTTTGACATAATTGTCTTAAAAATCAATGCAAAAGCTGTTGCTTATCGTAAGCGTAATCTATTAATCATAGTGTATTGAGGCTGGCTGGCTAATTCGCTATCAAAACCTGAGTCTGAACAGAAAAACTGCTTTTTGCCTCAATGTTTCTCTATCGTGCTTAACTAGCGTACAATCACGGACCTAGTGTGTAATAGTTAGTGAAATACAAATGAATAACAAAACAATCCAAGTTGGCGGTTCAATCGAAAGGGCATTGAAAGGTGAGAGTGATCTTCAATCATTGTCCGTGCTTCAAGAAGCCTGGAAAATCACAGCCAAGAATTTCCTGACTTTCTTGCCAGCGGTTATTGGTTTGTTTCTGGCGCAGGTTGCGCTGCTTTTAGTTGGCCTACAAGTGCAACTAGGAAGTGCAACGGTGTTTTTTGATGCAGTGATTACTGGCGGTGAAATGACAGCCTCAGTGATTGAAGCCGGTTATATGGCTAACTTTTGGTCTGATGTATTAAGTGCCCCTTTATTAGCTGGCGTAAGCTTGATGGCACTCAACCATGCGATTGGTCTTCCTAGTAAGCCAAGTTATTTAGTGAAAGGTTTTCCTTTTGCCGTTGCTTCTGTCATAACGGTTTTGCTTTCCGCTTCCCTACAAGGCATCGCCAACGCTATTTTCCCAATTTTAGGTATGCTTCTTTCTATGGGCTTTAGCCTAGCGATTATGCTGGTTTGTGAAAAGCGTTTATCGCCATTGAAAGCAATACAGTTTTCACTTGTGGCAACTTTGCGTAAACTACTGCCGATGACAGCTATTTTCATTGTCATCCTAACGATGTTTATTATTTCATTTGCCACTGCTGGTATTGGTTTGATTTGGACAATTCCATTTTTCTTTAATGTGAAAGCCATTATCTACCGTAACCTTTTCGGTGTTTCTCTACATGTTTCGACCGTTCAAAAAGGCCAGAACGATAACGATCAAGATCAGCAGGGGGATTCAAAGGTTTTTGACGCGTGATAAAAAATATAACAACCAGTAAAGTTGCCATTATTGCACTAGTCAGTGGATTGACAGCATGTGGTGAAATCCCTTCTCAAAGCGCTAACGATGAGGCCTTATCGGCCTCATCGCAAAGCACTAAACCTGACTTCTCTAAAATAACCGATGTTGGTCAAAAGAAAGCGGCCTTTTTCGACTTTCTACGTCCAGCCGTTGAACATGAAAACCAACGGGTAGCAAAAGAGCGCCAGTTCTTAGAGTTAATTAAATCTCCTGTCCATGCCGGCGAATTGCTCTCAGCTGATAAAAAAAACTATGCTGTGAAGCTATCAGACGCTTACAAAGTGCCTCTGAATGATAGTGGCATGACGTCAGAATGGTTAGCCGCAATGCTTAATCGTGTAGATGTAATCCCTGAATCTCTTGTTCTTAGCCAAGCGGCCAATGAATCAGGGTGGGGAACATCACGCTTTGCTGTGGAAGGAAACAACTATTTTGGTCAATGGTGTTATCGTAAGGGCTGCGGTTTGGTCCCCAATGCACGAAATGATGGCGCAAGCCATGAAGTGGCGGTTTTTGCATCGCCTTATTTATCAGTGCAAGCGTACTTCATGAATGTGAATACTAACCGGGCTTATCAAGACTTACGTGATATCCGCTCAGCACAGCGTAAGGCCGGTGATATAGTAGAAGGCACCAAATTGGCAGAAGGACTAAGTCGTTACTCAGAACGTGGTCAGGCTTATGTTGATGAAATTCAAGCAATGATCAGGCACAACAATCAATATTGGCGCCAAGGATAAAGGATGAAGTTGACCTATTGGCTATTAGCTGGCTTGTTTGCCAGCAGTTCGCTCTATGCTCAGGATGCAGCAGCACAGAACATAGAAATGCGATACAGCACACTTTACAGCAAGCTCAAGCAAAACGTAAAAGAAGGGCATGATGATGTGAAAATCGCCCTGTTTTTGTTGAACCAGCAAGATGGCAGCGTCTGTCATATCCATAAAGGATCAATGCGCAAAGACAAGCACTTTGAAGAGCTAGTGATCCCCGAAAATAATGAACTAACAGTGCCGGTTGATAGCAACTTGCGTCAGGCTAATCCTGATGTAACTTTTGTGATCGATGATGGCATTACTTGTGATGTGTCTATGCAGGTCATAGCCAAGAAAGATTACGGTACGGCTATCAAGCAAATAGACGTTGCTGAACTGGTACCGCAGATGAACCAGTTACTATCTGCTCTTGGCGGTATGTTCTCTGGTTGGTTTATGCCTGATGTTGAAGGTGTTGTTGTGCATTTCAGCGATGGTGACACCAAGGTGATCAAGCTTTCGTCACTCTCAGATGGCGAAACCGTTAGTTTTCATCAGCCAGCGGTAAAAGTAACGCCTTGGATCCCTCAGGCCTAGTCGATATCTAGAAGTGGCCTTAGACTGAAGCAGAAAGCCCGGATTATATCCGGGCTTTTTCGTATTAAAACAGAGGGTAGATTAAACATTTAAATCACTATTCGTGGCTTTGATTCTGATACCTCCTTTTTGGTGTTCAGTTACTTTTAGTCCATTAGGGGTTTCATATGAAATATATAGCTTGGCGTTGTCCTTGCACCATTTCGACACTTGAGAAGTTAAAAGAGAGTTGGGTAAGTAACGAGAGTGACAACATTGAGAAAAGTTAAGTTGCGTCTGGCGCTTTAACTCTGAAGCGATACGAGGATAGAACAAATCGAGCTTTTCATTTCCATCTTTATTGCAGAAGTGTAAATTTGCTTTTAATTGTCCTTTTTTATATCTCAATTTCAATTTTGCTGGAATATTGTCATTAATAACCGGTATCTGAACATCCACTGTTTTTTCAATGGCTTCATGCGGTAGAAATAGGTTTGTAAGCATAAGACCTCCTTGGTTTAAATTCATCTTATTCACTATTTGAGAGAAAAGTTTCAACCAATGTCACACATACTGAATGGCAGCTAAATAAGATGTGCGTTCTATAGTGGGCGATCAACCTTTTACATTTTCACACACTTTATCTTCGGCTAAGCCGAGGTATATAACAGGTCAAAGCGAAGTGATCCAATAATAATACAATTAGACTGGACTAAAGAGATGCTGATGTTGAAGGGGTTATCGTACATTTAGATGATGATGCGCATGCTGTCTTCGTGAGTAGACAGTAAAGTCGTTGACTCTTACCTGTTTGCGGTAAAATTTATGCCTTATATCTTGAAGTGGCTGGATATATCCACATGAGAGTAAATAAAGTTAAGTGGAGAATATAAAGCCCGGATATATTTTCCGGGCTTTTTCGTCTTTGAATAGAGGGCAGGTTAAACATTTAAATCACTATTAGTGGCTTTGATTCTGATACCTCCTTTCTTGTGTTCGGTCACTTTGAGACCTCTAAGTGTTTCATATGAGATATAGAGCTTGGCATTGTCATTGCACCATTTCGACACTTGAGAATTTAAAAGAGAGTCGGGTAAGTAACGAGAGTGACAACATTGAGAAAAATTAAGCTGTGCTTGGCGCTTGAACTCTGAAGCAATACGAGGATAGAACAAATCGAGCTTTCCATTTCCATCTTTATTGCAGAGGTGCAAATTCGCTTTTAATTGACCTTTTTTGTACCTCAATTTTAGTTTGGCTGGAATATTTTCATTCATAACTGGGATCTGAATATCCACTGTTTTATCAATAGATTCAATCGGTAAAAAAATATTGGTAAGCATAAGACCTCCTTGGTTAAACTCATCTTATGCACTAATTGAAAAAATTTTTTCAACCAATGTCACACATACTGAATGGCAGCTAAATAAGATGTGGATTCTATAGTGGACGATCAACCTTTTACATTTCCACACACTTTAAGTTCGGATTCACCGAGGTGTTTGACAGGGCTAAGCGAAACATCTTTATAATATTACAAGCTTAATGGCTTATGATAAGTAACTTTTTTACGAGTGCATGCCGGTCAGATTGTTGGGAATTTAAACAATAACTCTGCAGCTGTAGTGATTTACCTTTAAAAAATAGGTCAGCGCTCTAAGTGAACTGCATTTAATGCACAAAAAACTGATTCATCGCAATTCATTTAACTGCTCCCATCGGGATACTTACGTGGTGTATTAATCTAATCAAACTAAATGAGTGGGACATGGATAACTTAATTGAGCGTTTTTTACGATACGTGAGCTTTGAAACTCAATCTAACCCTGCCAATGCCCACTGCCCAAGTACAGAGGGGCAGCGTGTATTAGCTCAGCAACTGAAAGATGAACTGATTGAACTCGACCTTTCAGACGTCACATTGGATGACAATGGCTACTTAACTGCTCGCTTGCCTTCCAATGTGAGCCATGATGTGCCCGCGATTGGTTTTATCGCTCATATGGACACTGCTCCCGACGCTTCCGGCAAAGGTGTAAAGCCACAGATAGTAGAGAACTATAAAGGTGGTGATATTGCACTAGGTGTCGGTGATGAAGTGTTGTCACCTATTCAATATCCTGACCTCAATAAGCTTATCGGCCATAACCTGATCACGACAGACGGCACGACTCTTCTCGGCGCTGACAACAAAGCTGGTATTGCTGAAATCATTACAGCCATCGCATATTTAAAAGCCAACCCTGAAATTCCACATGGTGAAATATGCATTGGCTTTACGCCGGATGAAGAAATTGGCCGTGGTGCCAATCTGTTTGATGTTGAGAACTTTGGTGCTAAATGGGCATACACGATTGATGGTGGCCCAGTTGGTGAGTTGGAATATGAAAACTTCAACGCGACGTCAGCCGATGTTATCTGCTATGGAGTAAATGTTCACCCTGGTACAGCCAAGAATAAGATGGTAAACGCCATGAACATCGCGGCTCAATTCCAATTGATGATGCCAGCAGAAGAAACGCCAGAATGTACTGAAGGCTACGAGGGGTTTTATCACCTTAAATCAATGGAGCCAGCCGTTGCTCGTACCGAACTTGGGTATATTGTCAGAGACTTTGACCGTGAAGGTTTGGAGCGACGTAAGGCCTTTATGCAAACTAAAGTTGATGAGCTAAATAGTCAGTTACTAAAAGGGCGTGTAGAGCTGATATTAACTGACTGCTACAACAACATGCGAGAAATGGTTGAGCCTCATCCTCACATTATCGAGCTTGCTAAACAAGCGATGATTGAGTGTGATGTTAAACCTGATATCAAACCGATCCGCGGTGGGACTGATGGCGCTCGTTTGTCATTCATGGGTCTACCTTGTCCGAACATCTTTACAGGTGGCTACAATTTCCATGGAATCCATGAGTTCATTACGATTGAAGGCATGGAGCAAGCCGTTAAAGTGATCGTGAAGATTGCTGAAAATGCGGCAAAGAGCGCCCAAAAGTAAGCGTTTAATGGTAAAAGCCTTATACATTGTTTCACCAGATACCCAGCTTCGGTTGGGTATTTTTTTGCCCGCTATTTTGCATGACTATTTATGGTTATTTTTAATCACATATGCTAACTTTGTCTATATATATACAGGTGGAGTGGAAGAATGAATGCAGCCCAAAGCAATCAAACTCAACAACAGACGCAGGCAGGAAATACTGTATTGCCTGTGGTATTCAACATCCTTGATAAATGGTCATGCAGTCAAAGCCAACAAATGGCGCTGCTTGGCTTAAGTAGTCGTTCGACGCTTAACAAGTATCGCTCTCACCCTGAATCGGCCAAGGTCTCAAAAGATCTCCTGGAAAGAATGAGTTATATCCTGAATATCCATAAGTGCCTACGCATTATGTTCACTGCAGATGAGAGTGTTTATAACTGGGTACAAAAGCCGAACAACCATCCTTTTTTTGCTGGCCGTTCGGCGATGGATATTATGTGTGAGGGTAAAGTGGTTGATTTATATCAAGTCGCGACTCGACTCAATGCATGGCGCGGCGGGCAATCATAAATGGACGTAAAATTAGAAAGTCTGGGCGTTGCGTCTTTTTCTGAACAGCTTTGTTATCGATTGATCCCTTCCAAATATCCGCCAATTAATTTATATGAAGATGTGGCAGAGCCTGACCAACTTGAAGCGATCTTTGCTATTGAGGCGATCACAAACCCTAGATTGGCAGAAGAAACCGGTGATTTTGGTCGTATTCCACCTGAAGAAAGGTTAGTCGGTATCCCTCACTGTAGTTATGTAATGGCAGCGTTTACCCACGTGAACCCTGATGGGGCTAGATTCAATGCCGCAGACTTCGGTGGCTATTATGCTTCGCCTGAGGTGAATACCGCAATCAAAGAGACAGTACACCATATTGAACGGGTAATGGGCTATACCAATGAACCGGCACAAGATATCCAAATGCGGTGCATAGATGCCTGGTTCAATGCCGAGTTGGTCGACTTACGCGAGCAGCATCTACTCGATTCTACGCTGTATCACCCGACCAATTATACTCACTCACAAGCACTGTCATCTGATGTCAAAATGGCAAAAGGGGATGGTATTGTTTACCAATCAGTTCGCCATCAAGGCCATGATTGTTACGTATTATACAAGCCAGTATTGGTGAGTAAGGTTTGTCAAAGCCGCCATTTTACCTACAAGTGGAACGGTGATTCAATTAACTCTGTGCTTGAACTGAACTTGGTGTGATGTTCACCTGGCACTGGAAAATTACCAGTGCCATCGATGAAATCTAGCTGTATTGAGTGTTATAACTTGGGCTGATTTTTAACTTCAGGGTGTTTGTCTATTTCATCTACCATCCAGTTATTAAGGTGCTTCAAGATCGCAAGAACCGCATGATCTTTGGTGCCTTTTTCATTCTCAGATATCTCCAGCTGTTGTTTACCATGCATGCCTGTTTGGTCTTCTGCAATATGAAGCCAATCTGGGTGCCAATAAAAGCTTTTTCCTTGCTCGGTGATCCAATTGTGGACGCCAGATTCTTCACCTTTGTAGTTCAAATCTCCCGCTGAGTATTTCATGGCATACCTCCGACAGTGATTATGCTTTGATGAGTATATACCCAAGTTACTTGAAGCTATATGAAGATTAAGGCGAATGATGAAATCAGGGAGTGGCGGAAAATGGTAAGTGATGCTTTTTTGTACTGTTAATCTATAGCCATCAGTCAGCGTTGAGAACAGTTATGTACATTATGAACAGCATGTCAGAAGCATCATCGAGCGGAATTAAAAATACCTTGCAGCACCTAAAAATTGAGGCTAACGATTGGAAACTGCAAATTGAAGAGCTAAGCGTGAGCCTAAAAGTTGCAGAATATAAGGTTCTTATGAGTACTTCATTTTATCGAGAGGTAAAATCGCTTGAGAGGCTACAAGGGATAAAGCACGCCAAATTAGACTACGATAGGCTAGAAGCACAATTAAAGTACGCATCATCGCAGCTTACCACCACAAGAGCACAGATTACCTTTTTGAAGAAAGCCGCTAATTATTAGCGGCTTTGCTGTTTAGTGTTGAACTTACTTCAAATAACGTTGTTCTAAGTGATGTTTGAAGAACTGGGCATTAAGCCTTTCGCCAGTGGCATCAATCAATAATTGATCGGTTGAAACCGTTGAAGCACGTTTCCAAACATGGCGATCTAGCCAGTTAAAGATAGGTTGCAAGTTACGCTCACGCACAAGGTTATCAACATTCATCTCTTTGTTTATCGCCGCCATAAACTGGGCTGCATACATCGCACCTAAGGTGTAGGATGGAAAATAACCAAAGGCACCAAAAGTCCAATGAATGTCCTGCATACAACCATCGGTGAAGTTCCCTTTGGCTGAAATACCCAGATACTCAGACATTTTCTTGTCCCATAACTCAGGGATATCTTCGACTTCAATTTTGCCCTCAACCAAATCCCGTTCGATTTCATAACGCAGAATAACGTGTGCTGGATACGTTGCCTCGTCAGCATCGACACGAATGTATCCTGGTTTAACTCGGGTATTTAGCAAAGTAAGGTTTTCAGCCGATAAGGCTGGGTCATCACTTCGTTGGAATGTTTCTGCCGCCATCGGCGCCAAGGTATCGATGAACAATTCGTTTCTTGATAGCTGCATTTCAAAAAATAGGCTTTGAGATTCGTGAATACCCATTGATCGCGCTTTACCAACCGGTAATCCAGCCCACTTTTCAGGTAAGCCCTGCTCATAACGAGCATGGCCCGTTTCATGGATCACCCCCATTAATGCTGACGTAAAGTCAGCTTCATCGTAGCGAGTGGTGATACGCACGTCCGTCGGTACACCGCCACAGAAGGGATGAACACTCTTATCAAGTCGACCATGGTTAAAATCAAAGCCAAGCTTAGTCATTAATGCACGGCTTAAATCTTGCTGCTGTTCAACAGGAAACGGACCGACAGGCTGTATACTGATATCTTGGCTTTGGCGATCCATGATCTGGCTAATTAGTTCAGGCAGCCAGCTTTTGACATCACTGAATAACTCATCAAGCTCGCGGGTTGTCATTCCCGGCTCGTACAAGTCGAGCAGGGCATCATAGCGGCTTAAACCTGTTGCTTCTGCACGGATTTGTGCTTCTTGTCTCGTTAGCTCAACCACTTCTTTTAGGTTGTGACTAAAACCTTGCCAGTCGTTTCTTTCACGCTGTGTTCGCCATGCATGCTCGCATTTTGAGCAGGAGAGTGACTTTTTCTCTACCAGCTCTGCAGGGACAACATTGGCTTGCTGCCAGCTACGTTTCATTTCATGAAGGCTTGTGGTTTTTTCTGTATCTAACTGTTCGTTATCTGCTTGCTCAAACCAATCAGAAAGATAAGGGGCCGTTGATAGCTCATGCTTAATCACGGCGAGCTCGGCCAGTGCTTCAGAGCGGGCTGTGTTACCGCCTTCTGGCATCACCGCAGCCTGATCCCAGCCGCAAATAGCTTCAAGGTGTTCAAGCCGAGAAATCTTTTTATTATGGTGTTCTAATTTTTCATAGAAAGTCATTATCATTCCTTTACGTTGACTCATCTCTGCCTGAGAAAATGTTATTTTACTTTATCTTAACGGTATTTTAATGCATGTGCTATGCATTGATACTGGATTAGATAGACGAGTAGAAGCGATCAGCATCGAAATACGAGAAGTTGAGCAGGAAATCTTGCTTGAAATTTTATATCTTTGGTTGAAAATGCATCAACTTAAATGCCCAGTTGTAACGGATTTTACAATAACGTAAGACTTCGTAAAGCTTACAAGATTTCATTCTTGGGTTCGATATACTGCCCCTATAACACCATTTATGGCGAGAAAAATGACTATACAACTGAAACACACTTTTCGCACTTTAGCTGCAGCGACACTTTGTCTTTCGGCCTCAGCCTTTGCTGCACCTACAGTTATCCCTGATGCTCCCGTTCTCGGCGCCAATGGTTATGTCTTAATGGATTACCATACTGGTCAGGTACTGGTTGAGAAGAATGCCCATGAGCAACTTAACCCTGCAAGCCTAACCAAATTGATGACCAGTTATGTTGCCGGTCAAGAAATGAAAAGTGGCAACATTAGCGAGGATGATCTTGTAGTGATCAGCCGCAATGCTTGGGCACGCAACTTCCCTGATTCATCAAAAATGTTCATAGAGGTGAATACCGAAGTGAACATGATGGATTTATATCGAGGCTTGATTGTTCAGTCCGGTAATGATGCTAGTGTGGCCATTGCCGAACATGTTGCAGGGTCGGAAGGGGCGTTTGTTAGCCTGATGAACTCATGGGCCAAAAAGCTCAATATGAACAACAGTTCGTTTTCAAATCCTCACGGTCTTGATAGCAACAAGCTTTACTCAACGCCTTACGATATAGCACTGTTAGGCCGTGCATTGATTAATGATTTACCTAATATTTATTCAATCTACAGTGAACGTTCGTTTACCTACAATGACATCACTCAGCGTAACCGCAATGGTCTACTTGCTGACCGAAGCATGAACGTAGACGGCATGAAAACAGGTTATACCAGCGGTGCAGGTTACAGCCTAGCCAGTTCTGCGACCGAAGGTGACATGCGTTTGATCTCGGTTGTGATGGGCTCGAGTAGTCCTAAAGCCCGTGAAGCGGAAAGTAAGCAACTACTGAACTACGGGTTCCGTTTCTTCCAGACAGTCTCACCACACAAGCAAGGTGATGAGCTGATCAATGAGAAAGTGTGGATGGGTAACACAGACACTATCTCATTGGGCACAATGGAAGATACTTACGTAACCCTATCGCGTGGCGATGTCAGCAAGATGAAGGCCACAGTTGAGTTAACGTCTGAACTCACAGCACCAATCAACGAAGGGGAAATAGTCGGCAAGATTTATTACCAAGTCGATGATGAAGATGTTGCTGAGGTGCCTCTGGTTGCGCTGGAGTCAGTAGAAGAAGGCGGCTTGTTCAGTCGCCTGATTGACTACATTAAGCTGTTCTTTATTGGTTTGTTTAAGTAATAGAACACGTTAAGACGGAAAGCTGATTAGAGAAAGCCGCATCAATGGGTGTGGCTTTCTTTTGTCAGAGAGAAATATTTCAACTGACTGGAAAAATCCGTATAATCCTCGCCTTACGAAAATCCAATCAGGAAATCAACCGTCGGCATTGTCGGCAGTGTGAGAAATCGCAATGAATCAAACAGATACTAGAAAAGAAACACTTGAATTCAACAAACTTCATAAGCGCCTTAGAAGAAATGTTGGTAATGCCATTATTGATTACAACATGATTGAAGAAAATGATGTTGTAATGGCATGTATAAGTGGTGGCAAAGATTCATTTGCGATGTTAGATATCCTATTGAATCTTCAAAAAGCAGCGCCAATCAAGTTTGATGTTGTTGCTGTTAACCTAGACCAGAAGCAGCCTGGCTTTCCAGACCATATCCTGCCGGATTACTTTGAGAGTCTCAATATTCCTTACTACATCGTAGATAAAGATACTTACTCTGTAGTTAAAGAAAAGATCCCTGAAGGCAAAACCACTTGCGGTCTATGCTCTCGCTTGCGTCGTGGTACGTTGTACTCTTTTGCTGAAAAAATTGGCGCGACTAAACTTGCACTTGGTCACCATATGGATGACATCGTAGAGACAATGTTCTTGAACATGTTCCATGGTTCACGCTTAAAGGCGATGCCACCAAAACTTCGCTCTGACGATGGGAGAAATGTCGTTATTCGCCCACTGACTTATTGTCGTGAAAAAGATCTAATTAAATACGCAGAGCATAAAGAATTCCCAATTATTCCTTGTAACCTATGCGGCTCGCAAGAGAACTTGCAGCGTCAGAACATCAAGGCAATGCTGATTGACTGGGATAAGAAGTCACCAGGTCGCGTTGAAAGCATTTTCAAATCAATTCAAAATGTCAGCCCAAGTCAACTGGCTGATAAAAACTTGTTTGATTTCGTTAATCTTCCACTGGATCGTGAAGGTGAAAGAGAAGAATACGCGTTTAGTGAGGCGACAGTGTCATCAAGTAATATTGATGAATCAATGTTCATTGACGTGACTAACGTTTAACGTTGATCAACTCATATGTAAAAAAAGGCGACCACATGGTCGCCTTTTTGAATTTATTTACAATCTTAAAAAGATATCTCATTATATAAAGTAGATAATTCATGCGCGTTTAATGATGTAGAAAAGTATTCATCAAAGTAAATTACATCATCAATTGATTGGAAATTTTTTGACTCTAACTGCGATAAAATCTCGATGATTTTTATAATCTCTCGCCAGTCAGGATCTATCCAATTAATGTCTTGGCAATTGGTCTCAGTACAAACTTCAACTATGTTTCTTACGCTAGCATTAATATATAAATAATTGCTATTTAGTGGATTATTAGTTAACAGCTTTATATTTGCATCTAAATTATCTAAATCAAAATCAGATGAAACAATCAGAGCATTTATCTCTTGGGATGTACCATTTTCTTTTGATAAGCCAACCGTATAAAAGGCATCGTCAAAATCAGAGATTAAATACGGCGCATCGTAGACGAGGGTAGCTTCACCATCATCTGACTCTATTTTATTAAAAACATACTTATTATAGTTATCACAATACTCATCAGCTAGGGGCAAGTTCTCTCTGTGATAATCAGGCTTTATCTTATCTATTTTGTATTGACTATCAGATAGCTTGACTGAAGCACAATATCTCTCGTTGGCTTGAGGATCGACATCATCACTGTTACAGCCAACTAGTGTTAAAATGGCCATACTTAAAAATATTGCTTTTTTCATTACTCACCTAAAGTCATGCAGTCGAATACATGATAAAAATATGTATCAATGTCACTTGTTTGATATATGCTCACTCTCGAAAGGGTGAACACTGTCTAATTTACAAAACGGTGTATTTTAATAGGAAGAGAGTAGGTTTTGAATATGGCGCACAGTCTTTTCTAGCAACTTTCAGCTTAGGTTTAGGTTCGATTTGATCGAAAAAAGGCTATCAACAAGACTATCTCTCAGTACCTGTTTAAATTAAGCAGTTTTTATGGTCGAAAAATTAATCATTGCCTTTTACTTATTTAAGTATTTATTTATTATCAAAGGATTAGCTTTGAAAGTTATAAAGCACGTGGAGTAACGACGATGAATATTCTCAAGCTTGATTTAAATTTACTAAAAGTGCTCCTTGTTCTATTAGAGGAACCTAATACTCACCGTGCTGCCGATAAACTAGAGACCAGCCAACCAGCGGTGAGTCGAGCATTAGCACGATTACGCGAAGCATTAGGTGACCAACTGTTTGTTCGCCATAACCGTGGTTTAAAATTAACCCCACGTGCAGAAGAGCTGGCCGCCGTTTTGCCAGGTATCTATTCACAACTTGATAGAGCGTTGGAAAGTAGGGAGTTTGACCCTACCGAGATGGAAGGGCATTTTCGAATAGCGCTTAATGGCTTTTTAATTGAGAGCTACGGCACTGAGATTTACCGGCTTTTCAATCGCCACTGCCCGAAAGTTGAGCTCGAGTTATACAGTTTCGGATCAAGTACGGTGTCGCAATTACAAGATGGTGGTTGTGATTTAGCTATCACCTATCAACCGTTATTAACCCCTAAAGCCATCTATCAAAAGAACATAGCGAAGAGCCAGTTTGGTTTTATCTGTCGTCGGGGTTTAGTAGATGAGCAACGATCAATTCCTATTGAAGAACTCGATAATTATCGTTGGGCAGGGATGGTGGTGCCGGGCTTTAATGAGCAAATGGAATTAGTGAAAAAGTATGTGAATTTGAATGCAAAGCCAGCCTTCCGTAGTCAGCACTCCATACCCATTCTTCAGGCCCTGAAAAGTGAAGACATGCTTTTCATAGCTCCTCGTGAACTCTATCAGGTCATCGATCATAATAAATTTCAGTTTGTCGAAATGGATGAGAAAGAGAAGACAGCAAGACGTGACATTATGGATATTGTCATTGCCTATAATCAGCGGCATTGGAACACAGAAAAGTATCAATGGCTTGAAAAAGAGATCAGGCAACTTAAGTTAACTCGGCCTGATGGTCAATCCTGAAATAGCAAATTCGCATTAAGCTAACGTTCAGAGATACGTTGTTGGTATTTCACTAATCCATTATTGCCATGGGTTTAAGGCATTCATAATCATACAATGTGTACATCAAGTGGGGGAGTTCAAAAACCTCACTGAAACTTTCTCAACACTCTCAAGGACAGAGGGTACTGATAATACACATAGAGGTAGGTTATGAAAAAATCAGCTTTCGTTATCATCGGCGCTTTGGTTCTGTCTTCACAAGTTATGGCAAATGACGTAATGGATTACCACCTATCAACGGCGGGTGAGCGCACAGCTCCGACAGCTCATTTGATTAAGCAGGCGAGCACACCGACAATGAGTGTACTGGAAGCCCAGCTAACCACTTCAGGTGATGCTTCTATGCCTGCAGGACATGTTGGCGATGCCCGAGTACAAGACTCTAGCAACTCAGTATTTGAATATCACTATAATACTGCTGACTAACACCCCGACTCGAATCCTTTAGAAGGGCTGATGCGAAAGCATCGGCCCTTTTCGCATGTTGAAAAGAAACTTTGTATGAGAGTCACGGCAAAACTGAATATTGATAGGATGTGAATCGTAATCGGTTATAATGGCGCAAGACAACAAATCATTATAAATCAATATTATGCTTATACCGAACATGATTCGCCGTACATTGCCTATCAAAACAATACTTGTTGCACTTAGTTTGACCGTATTAGCAGGCTGCTCGTCTTCGCAATCACAGGAGTTGGGTATGCGCAGTAGTACAGTAACGAAGACGCCTCAACAAATGAGTAATCTTGAAATATGCGAGACCTATGCCTTCGGTCGGAAGGCTACGCATACGCGGGTCGCTATTGCCAGTGAGTGGAATCGCAGAAATATCAGCCATGGTTACTGTAATAAAATCCGCAACGAACTGTATCTGACGGCTTTACTTAAAAAATTAGCTGACGCTGAAGAGAAACCAGTTAGTAATCAAGTGCAACCCGTTCAGCCTATTGAGTTGCGGTAGAACGAACGCCTCCAAAACTTTCAATAAAAAAGCCTCGTAAGAGGCTTTTTTCATGCATGTGACCCTAGTGACAGCTGTAAGTTATGGCAGGTTCGGGCTCAGAGGGCTGACGTAACCATCAGGCTTCAAAGCCAGTAAGTCACAATTTAAGCTATCGATTGTGTGTTCCGCCGTATTACCAATAAATACGGCGGATAGTCCAGTTCGTCCCGTTGTGCCTAAGATCACCAACTCAGCATCGATGTCTGCGGCAACCTGAGGAATGATATCTTCCGGTAACCCTTCAAGCACATGCGTTTGTTCTTCAGGAAGGCTGTGCTTATGTCGAAGTGCTTTCATTGATTTTAAATGGTGGCCCCTTACCGCATCGGTATATGAGGCAGGGTCGAATTCTGGCAATTCAATCGTAATATTTACTGGTGTAGCAGGGTAGGCATTGACTAGGTTAACTTCCGCTCCGAGCAAATCAGCCACTGTTTTCGCTTCATCAACAATGGAATCGTTGAGCTGCTCATGGGTTTCGTCATCAGCGGCAAGATTAACACTAGCAAGGATTTTTCCGTTTTCGGGCCAGCTATGATCCTTCACCATCAACACTGGACAAGGGCATTTACGCAGCAAGTGCCAATCTGTTGGAGTAAATATCACAGAGCCAATTTTATCGTGGTCATGAGTTGCCTTGATCAGCAAATCGTGATGATTGCTAAAGACTTCAGCTATGATGGCTTCATATGGGCGATTATGCCATACAACCGTAAGCTGTATGTTGAAACCGTCGTCAGTATGTGGACGAATGATATCTTTGAGCCACTCTTCACGCTGCATAACGACACCGCGTCGCATGGCTTGCCGCTCATCTGCAGAGAGCATCGAAGTCATCTCGTAAGAAAAGTCATAAATAGCGAGGAATAGGGTGATTTTTACATCGTCGGAACGACGAGCAAGATGTATAGCGCGAGACAATGCTGGTTGATGATCCTGAGCCGGATCGGCAACAACGAGTATATTGCTGTATTTGGTCATAACTGCCCCCTTACACAAACCGTGTTGGCGTCTAAACCAGTCTCTGTTCCCTCAAAGGAATGATATCAATCTGTCACTTTTGGGCAGAGAAACATTCAGAGTAATTTAGCCCAAATCAGAAGCTTGCTACGTAGTGTCATAAAAAGCGTCTTTGGGTACTAATAACTGTAACGTAAAGGGAAGAAATAGGGGAGTGGCGGTAGGAAATTAATATAAAAAAAGTGATACGGCTCGCGTATCACTTTTTATAAACATTCACTTAGACGATTTTCTTAAGCGAGAGTGTTTTTGTTTACACCCGCAAGTTTTGCTAGCTCTTCGTGGTTAAGGATAGTGATGTACTTACCTTTTACACTCAGCATTTCAGATTTTTGGAAACGTCCTAGTAAGCGGCTGATTGTTTCTACCGTTAGACCCAAGTAGTTACCGATATCACCACGTGTCATTGTTAGGCGGAACTCACGAGGAGAGAAGCCGCGCTGTGAAAAGCGTAGAGACAAATTGTAAAGGAAGGCAGCCAAGCGCTCTTCCGCATTCTTTTTGGAGAGCAGTAAAATCATTTCCTGATCTCCTTTAATTTCATTACTCATCAGACGCATAATTTGCTGACGAAGTTTTGGCATTTTCCCTGACAGATCATCTAGAATTTCAAATGGGATTTCACACACCATTGATGTTTCCAGAGATTGTGCAAAGCTCGGGTGCATCATTTCAGTGATAGCGTCAAAACCTACAAGGTCACCAGCCAGGTGGAATGCAGTAATCTGCTCATCACCTTGCTCAGTAATAGTGTAGCTTTTGATGGTGCCCGAACGAATTGCGTATAACGACTTTAGCTCATCACCGGCCTTGAATAGCTCTTGGCCTTTCTGAATGGGCTTCTTGCGCTCGATAATTTGATCTAGCTGATCTAGCTCAGACTCATTCAACGTAAATGGAATACACAACTGACTGATGCTGCAATCTTGACAATGGATCGCACATCCGCCGGATTGGATACGTTTGGTTGTTAGTTTGTCTGATATCATAAGCCTGTCTAACCAATTTGATGTAGGTCAATATTTTAACATAATATGAATCATTATGACGAGTATTAAAAAAGCCTACATTATTTGTTTGATTGCGATATAACCAGTATGAACCCCGTAGGCCAATAACAGCAAGGCACTCGCTCTTTTAAAGTAGAGGTTCTTAAGCCATTTTTGTAACTGGTTTGCCATTGAGCCCACTGCGAACATAGCAGGTAGTGTGCCTAAACCGAATGCAAACATTACACTTGCACCCGAGGTAGCACTCCCCGCAACTGCCGCCCAGCTCAAAGTGGAATACACTAAACCACAGGGTAGCCACCCCCAGATCATTCCGAAGGGAATAGCGGCAAAAGGGCTACGTAAAGGTAACAGCTTTTTTGCTGCGGGTGATAGGTAACGCCATAACCCTTTACCAATAACTTCAATTTTACTAACACCATGCCACCATTGACCGATGTATAATGCGAGTAAAATCATCATCATAGCAGCAAGCAACCGTAAAGATACCAATGCTGTTACTTGTCCGCCGTAATTGGCTAGGTTTGCAAAAGCGCCGCCTATAATCGCGCCAGCAATCATGTACGATGCGATTCGACCAAAATTATATAACACTAAATACGGCCAGCGGGAAGACTGTTGATTAGCTTGTATACCAAGAGTAATAGCGGCAGACACGCCTCCACACATCCCTAAACAATGGCCAGCCCCCATCAAACCAATGACGAAGGCTGCATAAAAGTCAGCGCTTATCATGGCTATCACTTACTTCACTTGCAGACTGCTTAACCTTGGCTTCGGTCGACTTTGACTCATCTTCATCGAAAAGAATATCGTAGCCTTGGCGCTCAAGATCTTCGAACTGTTCGGTACGAACTGCCCAGAGGAAAATCCCGACAGCGATGCATACAAATACAATCGCAATAGGTATTAATAAGTAAAGACTAGCCATTTTCTTTTAATAACCTTAAAGAATTTGAAACAACGATGATAGAACTGCCAGACATACCCACAACTGCAATGTAAGGGGCAACAAAGCCTGCCACTGCCAGCGGCAGAATGATCAAGTTGTATCCCAGTGCCCAAGCCAGATTTTCACGAATAATCTTTCGCGTTTGCTGGGCCAGTTTTCTAGCACGTAGTATGCGGGACAGTTGATCACCCAGTAATACCATATCCGCCGAGGATTTGGCTATATCAGTACCGCCACCCATGGCAACAGAAAGGTGTGCACCAGCCAGTACAGGGGCATCGTTAACGCCATCACCGATCATCAAGGCAACTTTGTCTTTACCTAAGCTTCTAAGGTATTCCAACTTGCCTTCAGGTGAGGCGCCTGCTTTAAGGTTATCAACGCCCAGTTTATTGGCAACCACCTGTGCTGATGCTGAATGGTCACCGGTTAGCATAGTGACTTGAATACCTTCTGCCTGAAACTGTTTAATGAGTTCAGGGCTGTCCTCTCGGATAGGGTCATCCAACTTAAAGCTCGCCACAAGCTCACTATTACAGCTTAGCCAAACTTGATAGTGGTTATCACATGAAGCAAGCAATTGATCTTTTTTCGGGTTAGTGTCTAGCACAAAGTCGGCTTTACCAATCCGCCACTCTTGGCCATCAAGAGAGCCTTTAAGACCACTGCCGATAACATTTTCTACCTCATCAAACCGTGGTGCCTCATCACGGTAAACAGAGAATGCCCGCGCGATGGGGTGATTAGCAAAGCGTTCAAGTTCCGCCGCCATTTGCAACGCTTGTTCTTGTGAATGGTTGTTGAAGGTCTGTGTGTTAACTAGCCGAATATTACCTTCGGTCAGCGTGCCTGTTTTATCTATAACAAGTTGATTCACATTGCATAATGTTTCAAGCACATGGCCACGGCGTAACAAAATGCCTAGACGCCCGAGGCTAGAGGTTGAACATGTTAGTGCAGTTGGCGTAGCAAGGGACAGTGCACAAGGGCAGGTCGCAACCAAGACGGCAAGCGTGATCCAAAGGGCATCCTCCGGACGGTGTTGATGCCAGTAAAGCCAAGTAGCCGCAGAGATAACCAAAATACCGGCAACAAAATAGCGGGCAACAATATCTGCAACTTCTGCAACCTTTGGTTTCGAGCTCTGTGCTTCGTCTTGCAGTCGAACAATATTGGATATCAAAGAGTTTTGGCGATCTTTGGTGACCTTCAAAGTAATGTTGCTATCGCCATTAATGGTACCCGCGTAAACCATATCGCCAGTAGCTCTTGTGACTGGCATGGATTCACCGGTCAGCATGGACTCATCAATTGCCGTTTGGCCTTTTACTATTTCGCCATCGGCAGGAAGGCTTTCACCTGGTAGCACAGTGACAACGTCACCAACTTTTAGTGTCTTAGCTGCAACTTGTGAACCATCATCCATTGTTGCCATTGCGGGTACCAACTTGAGCAGGTTGGCACTGGCAGCAGCAGCCTGTCGGCGTGCCCGCATTTCGAGAAAGCGGCCGAGCAGCAAGAAGAAAGTGAACATTGAAATTGATTCAAAGAACACTTCGCCTTTTTCCATTACCGTTGCATAGAGGCTAGCAACATAGGCAAACAACAAGGCAATGGAGACAGGGACATCCATCCCGAGTGTTCTTGCGCGAAGATTACGCCAGGCGTTGAGATAAAACGGCAGGGCAGAATAGAGTAAAACTGGAGTGGCGAAGATCAAACTCACCCAGCGGAGGTAGTTTTTGAACTCGGCATCTAAGTCACCGAAGATTTCAAAATACAGTGCTACTGCTAGCATCATGACTTGCATGGTCGCAATACCCGCAATGCCAAGACGGTATAGGTAGCCTTTCATGGTGCGGTGATATTGCTGCTCTTGAGCATCAGCTTCAAAAGGGGCAGCTTTATAGCCTAAACGGTGGATAACGCTTAAAAGGTGACTGAGTTTTACACTTTCAGGATCCCAAGCTAAAAGAGCTCGGTGAGTCGTCGTATTGACTCTAATAGAAACGACGCCAGGCTCGCGCATAACTTGTTTTTCTATTAACCAGGCACAGGCCGCGCAAGAGACCCCGTCGAGTGATAGTGATGCTTCTTTGCTATTTTCGTTGTCACGAACGAACTCTTGCTGGATTTCATCATGGTCATATAGCAAGAGTGATTGCAGCTGTTGCGGTACCAAATCGGCTTTTTCTGCCGGTGCTGTGCGATATTCGTAATAAGAGGTTAGGCCGCTATCAACGATGGTTTGTGCTACCGCTTCACAGCCAGGACAACACATGTCACGTATTTTGCCAAGTATTTCTACATGATGCTGGCAACCCTGTGGAACAGGATCGCCGCAGTGGTAACAGTCTTTCGTCATTCCTTAATCTGCCCGTACAGCGAAATCGGGTCGGAAGTTGGAAGGTTTACACGGCCTTGCAACATCCAGTCTCCATCAAACGGTTCTAGCTCTACAAACCATGGACCATCTAAAACTTGTGAAGATTCGAAGCGATAGGTCCCTGATAAATCGGCGCTCACCATTTGTGTAAAATCTTTATTAGCTAGAGTACGGTGTGTAAATGTCACACGCAAATTAGGATAGTTAGCTAGATCACCTTTATTGAAAAAAACATTGATGTCATTGTCATTTACGGCGAGTTTCGCTTTCAAATTTAAGGCATCAGCGACTCGTAGGCGGGATAGGTCGAGGTTAATCGCCTTACCTTTTTTATAATAGTCTTCCGCTACAAGGTCGACTTTATTCTGAGAAAAGATATAGACAGCGGTCAGGCTATAGACAATTGAAGTAGCAGGAATGGCAAAAACGAACCATGGCCAGAACTGCTTATACCAAGGTTTACCCATATTGAATACCTATGTTACTTAGAGGGATTTAGCCCCTGAAGATAACAGGGGCTAGTCGTTAAGTCTCAGATGTTTGTACAAAAATAATGGACAAATTGTAACTGAGTGTTGTCTGAGTTGTTACTCTGACGTGTCGTTACTTAGATTCCAAACATACGCAGAAATAACCTGGATTTTTTCTTCACCAAGAATATCTTTCCATGCTGGCATCACACCTTGGCGACCATGTGCAATAGTGGCTTCTACAGCGCGACGAGAACCACCGTATAACCATGTATTGTCCGTTAGGTCCGGTGCACCAAATGCTGGGTTACCTTTACCATCCGTACCATGACATGCCGCACATACTACAAACTTCTGTTTACCTGCCGCTGCTTCTTTAGCATTGACACTTCGACCAGATAGGCTCAGTACATAGCTCGTTACTTCCGTTACGCCATCTTTGCCCAGTGTCTCATTCCAACCTGGCATGACACCTTGTCGGCCTTCCATAATAGTTGTCTTGATCGTTTCAGCTTCACCGCCATACAACCAAGCACCATCTGTTAGGCTAGGGTAGCCAAGCTGGCCGCGGGCGTCAGAGCCATGACACTGCGCACAGTTCTGTAAGAACAAGCGTTGACCGACCTTGATAGCTTCTTCACTCTCAGCGATTTGAGTAATCGGAAGCAGGGTGTTACCAGATGCATCGTATGCCAACGTTTTGAATGTCTCGCCAAAGCGCGCATGGGCATCATCCAACTCTTTTGCATATTGGTCCAAACGTTGTTCTTTCTGGGCATTGGCAATCGCCAACTTGGATTCCTCGATAGAACGAACGGTTTGATTTGAGCTCTGCCAGCCTAGAAGACCTTTGAAGCTACCTAAACCAGGGAAAAGGATTAGATAAAGTAGGCCGAAAATAATGGTGCCCCAAAACATGTAGGACCACCATTTTGGCAGTGGGTTATTGAGTTCACGAATACCATCGTATTCGTGTCCCATATCCTCACCTTCTTCAACACCCATTTTGTCTTTGCTACACCAAACAAGCAGAGCAGAGACGCCGACAAAGGTACCAATGGTGATGATTGTTATCCATAGACTCCAAAACGTAGTCATGCTTCCTTGCTCCTGTCATTCTCACGGGTTGCCACATCATTTTCTTCGTCAGCAAAAACGAGGTTCGCTGCTTCATCAAAACGTGACTTCTGACGCTTGCTGTATGCCCAAAGGACGATACCGATAAAACTAGTGAACAGTACAACAGTCCAAATGCTATGAACGGTTCCAATATCCATGGTATCTCCTTATTTCATTGCGTGACCGAGAGACTGAAGGTATGCAATAACCGCATCCATTTCAGTCTTGCCTTTTACTTCATCACCCGCATTGGCGACTTGCTCATCAGTGTATGGAACACCAAAGTTATCCTTGAAGATTGCAAGTTTCTTAGAAGTTAACTTACCGTCAAGTACGTTTTCTTCTAACCAAGGGAAGCCCGGCATGTTGGATTCAGGAACAACAGCACGAGGATCACGAAGGTGAACACGGTGCCAGTCGTCAGAATATCGACCACCAACGCGCGCTAGATCAGGGCCTGTACGTTTTGAACCCCATAGGAATGGGTGTTCCCAAACACTTTCACCAGCCAATGAGTAGTGGCCATAACGCTCGGTTTCAGAGCGGAATGGACGAATCATTTGGCTATGGCAGACATTACAGCCTTCTCGGATATAAACATCACGACCTTCCATCTCTAAAGCTGTATACGGACGAAGGTTGTCTACCGGTTCAGTTGTTTGGTCTTGATACAACAACGGGGTAATTTCAACCAATGCACCGAAGCTAATAGCGATAACAATGAGGATCGCTAGAAGGCCGACATTTTTTTCTACAATCTCATGACGATTTTTTGCCATTGTCGGTACTCCTTATGCTGGTTGCTCTACGGCTTTCAGACTTTCTTTCGGTGAGGTAATGGTCTTATAAGTGTTATAAGCAAGTAAGAACATACCAGACAGGAAGATTAAACCACCGACAAAGCGAACAAAGTAGAATGGGTAAGATGCTTGTAGCGATTCAACAAAGCTATAAGTCAGCGTACCGTCGGTATTTACCGCACGCCACATCAGACCTTGCATCACACCTGAAATCCACATAGCAACGATATATAGAACGGTACCAATTGTCGCTAGCCAGAAGTGAACGTTAATCAATTTAATTGAGTACATACGCTCTTGGCCGAACAGTTTTGGAATTAGGTGATAAACCGCACCGATAGAAACCATTGCAACCCAACCTAAGGCACCAGAATGTACGTGACCGATAGTCCAGTCAGTATAGTGAGATAGGGCATTGACAGTCTTAATCGCCATCATTGGGCCTTCGAAGGTAGACATACCGTAGAAAGACAATGAAACCACTAAGAAACGAAGGATTGGGTCATAACGAAGCTTATGCCACGCACCTGATAGCGTCATGATACCGTTTATCATACCACCCCAAGATGGTGCGAATAGGATCAATGACATCACCATCCCTAGTGACTGGGTCCAATCGGGTAGTGCTGTATAGTGAAGGTGGTGAGGACCAGCCCAAATGTATAGAGAGATCAATGCCCAGAAGTGGACGATTGATAGACGGTAAGAATAAACAGGTCGACCAGCTTGTTTAGGTACGAAGTAGTACATCATCCCTAAGAAGCCAGCAGTAAGAAGGAAACCTACCGCATTGTGTCCATACCACCACTGAACCATTGCATCGACTGCGCCAGAGTAAATTGAATATGACTTACTCATAGAAACAGGGATAGCGAGGTTATTGACGATATGAAGTACAGCTACCGTTAGAATGAAGGCACCAAAGAACCAGTTAGCCACATAAATATGTGACGTGTTTCTTTTGATCATGGTCCCGAAGAAGACAATGGCATAGGCAACCCAGACAACAGCAATGGCAATACCAATTGGCCATTCCAGTTCTGCGTATTCTTTACCTGTGGTCCAACCCATTGGCAATGTAATTGCCGCGGATAAAATGATGGCTTGCCAACCCCAGAAGGTGAACGATGCTAACTTCCCACCGAAGAGCCTTGTTTGACACGTACGCTGTACTACGTAGTAAGACGTAGCAAATAGTGCACTGGTACCGAATGCGAAAATCACTGCGTTTGTATGCAGTGGACGCAAGCGGCTGTATGTCAACCAAGGGGTATCAAAGTTTAACGCCGGCCACACCAACTGAGCGGCAATCAATACACCAACGCCCATTCCGACAATTCCCCATAATATGGTAGTTAAGGTAAATTGACGAACGACCGTATAGTTGTAGTTTTGTTCAAGCTGCTTTACTTGGCTCATGTTGCATGCTTCCAATTTTAATTGTTCAACTACACTCTTTTCCTTGTGCGAACAACAAGTTGTCGCAATGCCACCCAAAGCTTCAAAAATTACAGTGTTGTTTTTTTAAACACCCCAGTAATTAAATTGCTATTTTGTTGTAAAAGTGGCATTTTCAGTGCCTTATACTACTTTAGATAACTAATGATTGACAGGGTCAAGCCCACACTATGTTTACGGTTAAGCAACATTTATGTGAAAACTTTGACCTCTGTAACATGGGAAGCACGTGAAATCATGGCTGCAGAAAAACTTACCAAAGGCAGATTTATCCAAATTCTCTTTCTAATGGCCGTATTGATTACCGCATTTGTATGGAGAACAGTTACCTATGATAATAGTGAGGGTGAAAATATAAGTGCAGTAACTTGCGAGTTAACAGCAGAAAAGTGTATTAATGACCGGAGCAATAAATCGTTAAATATCTCTTTATCACCTTATCCTGCATCGGCGAACCAAGAGCTAACTATACAAGTTCATAACACAGATGTTAAACCTGAAGCGTCGGTTGAAGGGGTAGACATGTATATGGGCGTTATCCCTGTAACGTTTGAAGGAACATCAGAAGGCTGGGAAGGGAAATTTACGGTGCCTGAATGTATGCACAGTGAAATGCAGTGGGCAATAACAATCATGCTAGGCGATGAAAAGATAATTGCTGGCTTCACGGTTAAAAAGCAAGCAAAATAAATAGCTTAGCCAGAAATAATTTAAATTGTAGGGTTTAATCTACTAAACCCTACAATTTATGGTTAATTAACAAATATGTTGATATTTGTAGGCAGCATAAACAGAGTCGTTCTATTCACTGTAAATCATTTTTTTTGTCATACCACCATCGATGACAATGTTTTGACCTGTAATAAACCCCGCTTCATCAGAAATCAAATATGCCACCATTGAAGCAATATCTGTAACGTTGCCGACACGGCCAGCAAGGTGTTGTGAGTGATCGGTTTCGCTTAATTGCTCTTTAGAGACATGTATCCACCCCGGAGAGATACAGTTCACTCGAACATCAGGGCTAAGGCTTGTCGCTAAGGAGTGTGTCAATGCAACAACACCACCTTTAGTTGCACTGTAAGCTTCGGTATTTGACTCGGACTGTAATGCACGGGTAGAAGCAATATTGATAATGCACCCATTTGTATCCTTAAGTAATAGCGAAGTGTGCTTTGCCATCAGCATAGGAGCCGTTAGATTCACGGCTAAAGCTTTATTCCAATCATTAATATCTAGTTGATCTAAAGGGGCATTATAAGGATTTGAAATAGCAGCATTATTAATAACAGCATCAAGCCTTCCGTGCTGCGATGTTATCTCTTCAATTAATGAAATAAGTTGCTGCTCGTTGGTGACATCAAGCTGTCTAAAGCGAATGAGAGGGTTTTCAGAAACCAGTTGGAACCCAGCGTTCTCATCAATATCAATGGCAATTACCAACATATTTTTAGAAAGATAATTCGCAATGCCTTTACCAATCCCGTTTGCGCCGCCCGTCACTAATACCACTTTTTTGTCCATCGCTCCCTCACCATTCTACAGCTACAAATACGAACCCTAACAAAGCTAGGTATATACCTATCATTAACGGACATTACATCCAGATCTTTAATTTATTACAATAAAAAAGCAGACACTACATGTGATGCATGTAAGAATATGCATACGTAACTTCAATAGGTTTGTATTCCTCTCAGCTTTACTTAAAGTTACTTGGGTAACGTTACAAATCAAAATAATCTATAGATAAATTCCCCATGGATATCGCAACAAGCTTTTCTTCACAGGCAATAGCATCTGATGCCATTCAAGAGGCCATCGAACAACTACAAGCAAAGCTTGCCAACCCCAAACTGATCCTTGTTTACTTTTCAGAAAAATATGACGTTGTCACTTTCCAAGAAGCATTGGTCGTCGCCTTCCCAAATGCACAAGTTCTGGGGTGTACATCTTGTCAGGGAGTAATGACCGAAGGCGGATACCATCATGGTCGGGGTGTTGCACTCTGGGCAATATCCGATTTTCATGGAGCCTACGGAACAGCTATTGTTTCTACAAATAACTCAAAATATGACATGGCTCGGCAAGCCTTGTTAAAAGCGATTGCCAATAGTGGCCGTTCCGGAGAATTACCTGCTCTTATCGTACTGCATGCCAGCCCGGGCCATGAAGAAGAAGTCATTCAGGGAATCGAAGATGAACTTTGCACGTCAGTTCCAATCATCGGAGGGAGTGCGGCTGATGATCATATTAAGGGCAATTGGTCTATTTTCACACAAGAGCAGTACACGCAAGAAGGTGTAGGGATAAGCGTCATCTATCCATCTTGTCATATCAGTTACTCGTTCCACTCTGGCTATGCCAGTACTGGCCAATCCGCCAAAGCTACCAAAGTCGAGGGTAGGGAGCTTATTGAGCTTGATGGTAAGCCGGCAATAGAGGTTTATCAAGATTGGATGAACCAATCTTTGGGCGAGTCAGAAAGTATTATTAATAACAGTAGTTTAAATCCCTTGGGGCGCGTTGCCGGTGTTGTTCATGAACTGCCATATTTCAAATTGGCTCACCCTTTGAATACCACTGAGCGCGGGGGGGTAACCTTATTCGCCAAAGTAGAAGTAGGAGAGACCCTCTATTTCATGCAAGGTACAGAGGAGCGCTTAATTACCCGAGCCGGACGGGTAGTTAATGCTGCAAGTAACATTTATGCTAATGAGGCAAACCTAAATCCCATCGGTGGTATCACCATTTATTGTGCGGGTTGTATGCTCCGCGTGCAGCACCGGATGGAAGAAGTGGCCCAGTATGTCAAAAGTGCCATGCAAACAGCACCTTTTGTCGCTCCATTTACCTTCGGTGAGCAAGGGCAATTTATCGGGGGCGAAAATGCCCATGGTAACTTGATGATTTCAGCAGTTTTGTTTCACAAGGATTAAGCAATGGTTAATTATGAATCTGAAAAGCTCCAAGAAACATTGCTTGATTTATTACGAACACGAGAGCGAGAAAAACAATTACGCGAAGAGAACACGGCGATTTTAGCCGGCATTGCAGCAATGGCCGGTGCCAATAATAAGCGGCAGGTATTCAATAGTTTGTTGTCAGTGTTGCGCAAATACATCGGTTTTGAGCATGCGCTTGTATTAACAAGGGAAGACGAAACTGCACAGTTGCAAGAGTTGGTAACGACCTGTCGTTTCTTTGAGTCAAGTATTTGGCCTATTGGTAATACGTTTATTCGTTCAATGAATGGCGACAGTATTGCACTCTATGATCCAAGCCAGGTCTATGAATTTAAAGAACTATCACCTGAGATGGTGCCGTTCTGTCAGTCGGTGTTGCTTACCGGTGTAAAGGTAAGCTCTGGTGATGCGCTGTTGCTTTTTTTCCATTCGAAAAAAGGGCAGTTTACGCCAAATTGCCGTAGGGTACTTGAGCGATTCCGACCGCTTCTGGAACGAGCAATCATTGATATTGATTATCGCGAACGTTTGCAGTCGTTAGTTACAGCACGTACCCAAGAACTGACGCATAGCCAACAGCGGTTTAAAGATTTTGCAAAAACAGTTGGCGACTGGTTCTGGGAAGTCGACCCAGAATACCGTTTTACTTATATTTCTTCTCCAAATCTGACCAACCATATCGTCGATAGTAATTGTATCCTCGACATATTTGGTGACGCTGAAAGATATCGTGATCGGTTACAAGCCATTTTTGAAAATCAAATCTCATTTGAAGATTTAGAGTGGCAGCTGCCTGCTGACGAAGGTGGTCTTTGGATCAGCCTAAGCGGTACCCCTTATTTTAATAAGCAAGGTCAGTTGCTAGGTTACCGAGGTACCGCAAAAGACATAACCAGTCGTAAGCAACAAATCGAAGAAATAAAGCAGGCGAAGCGCCAAGCCGAAGACGCCAACAAGGCAAAATCTGAATTTCTTGCGATGATGAGTCACGAAATTCGTACTCCCTTAAATGCAGTTTTAGGCTTGTTAGATATGCTGGGTGATTCCGGATTGGACATAAAGCAGCAAGGCTGGATAAACCAGATGGATCAATCTGCACAGTTATTGCTGACAATTATCAATGACATACTAGACTTGTCTCGGATTGAATCAACAAGCTTTGAGTTATTCAATAGCAAACTGTGCTTATTTGACTGCATTGATTTGGTTATTACTCAGTTGGAAGATCAAGCACAAAAGAAAGGGATCAAGCTTTATAGCTATATCAACGATGAAGTCCCGGAGCAAATTATCGGTGATAAAAACCGAATTTCTCAGGTGTTGTTTAACCTTGTTGGAAACGCAATTAAGTTTACTAATGAGGGCTCGGTATCAGTCGATGTTACTCAGAGCCATAACAAGCTATACCTGAAAATAACGGATACGGGCATTGGTATTTCACCCGAAGCACAGAAGCAATTGTTTAAACCTTTTAAACAGGCTGACGGCAGTATTACCCGAAAATATGGCGGTACTGGCTTGGGCTTAGCAATTAGCCTACATCTGATTAAAAAAATGCAAGGTGAAATCCAACTGCAAAGTAAGTTGGGCATAGGTAGTTGCTTCACTGTAATTTTGCCATTAGACATTCTTGAAGCTGAAGACTCTGAAGCTGAAATACCGGTTGTTGAAGTTGAGCATTTACCAAAGCTAAATATCTTGGTGGCAGAAGACAGTCCAACGAACCAGTTAGTTGCAAAACTCATGCTAGAAAAGCGTGGCCATAAGGTGATGATTGCCAACAATGGCCAAGAAGTGTTAGACATCGATGATAGCGGGATGAATAAGTTCGACATTATTTTGATGGATATCTCGATGCCAATGCTCGATGGAATCAGTGCAACGAAAGAATTGCGAGGCCGAGGCACTGACATTCCAATCATCGCGTTAACGGCCAACGTCATGAAATCAGATCAAGAGGCTTACTCTGAAGCCGGTATGAATAGCTTTATCGCCAAACCGATTATTGCGAACGAGCTTGATAAGATATTGGCAAAGTATCAGTTACTGATAGCAAATAAACAATAACGCTAGACACGAACTAAAACCCCGAGCTTAAACAAGCTCGGGGTTTTTGCTTTAGGCTTGAAAAATCAAGCCTAGTAATTAACACCATGTTTTGAAGTACCAGGCAAACTGACCATTTGCAGCAGTACTTAAAAATAGGTGTTAATTACCTATTTTATGGTAAATTGCCAATACTGTTAAATTGTACAGTACTTCGAACCTTTGATGGTGAGCAGAGAAAAGAAGGGGAAACCAATAGATAGCAATACCAGTTGGAACATACCGTTATTGATACCTTATTTAACATAAGGTACATAATGCGCACTGGGGGTGTAGCCACAAAGCTAAAATGTCTCTTTTCTACAAAGTGAAAATGTCCTGTTTTTCCTATGTTGATCAGACCCTGTCTGGTCTGTGTGAGATGAACTTAGCGATGTTGGTAACCATGAATGATAAAGAGATTTTACGCCTGAGTGCTATCCGTGATGTTTGCGAGCATCGCATTCGCCGTTCCGATGCTGCTCGTATCCTTTCTCTCAGTGTTCGCCAAGTACAACGATTAGTGACACGTTTTCGTGAATCAGG